>JAGQRJ010000746.1 GCA_020425635.1 Planctomycetota bacterium
CGCTTCGCGGCGCGCGAGGCCTTCTCCCCCGAGGAGCGCGCCGAGCTGCAGCGGCTGCTGCTGGCTGAGCGGCCGGTCGAGGTTCGAGCCCGAATCCTCGAGTGCGTGGGGCCCGTCGATCGCGACGCGTCCGCGGCCCTCGCCGCGGCGCGCGAGTTCCGCCGCCTCGGGCTGGAGCGCTGGGAGGTCACCCTGCTCGACGCGTGGCGCCTGCGCAGCTGGCGCGCGGCCGTGCGCTTCGCGGCGCTCACCAGCTCCCCGCAGCGCGAGTTCGTGCTCCCGCCCGAGGTCGCGGGCGAGGTCCCGCCCACGGCCCTGGCCCTCGCGCGAGCGGAGGCGCGCTCGATCCAAGCCACCCGGGGCGAGATCCCTCCCCAGGCGCTGCTCGAGCAGATCGACGCCGCCCTGAACGGCTCGACGACCGACCTCACCCCCGGCGAGCGCCTCGACTGGCTGCGCCTGCGCCTGACGGCGAACGCCCTGCAGCCGTCGCCGGCGGGGGGCTCGCCGCTCTTCGCCGAGGTAGACGCCGCGCTGGCCGCGCTGCCCGAGGAGGCCGAGGGCGAGCAGGTGCAGCAGCTCTTGTTCGCCGCCGCCCAGCTCGCGCAGCGAACCGGGGACCTCCGCCGCGCCGCGCGCTACTACCGGGGGAGCCTGCGCTGGAACCCGGCCTCTCCTTCGTGCGCGGCTCCGCTCGCCTGGTGCTTGGCCATGACCCGCGAGGAGGACCCGGCCCTGCGCCTCGCCAGCTGGCTCTTGACCCTCCCCCCGCGCACGGAGGGCGTAGGCCTCGCGGCCGTCGCTGCCTGCTGCGCGCTGTCCCGCGGCGCCGGGCTCGAGAGCGAGCTGCGCGCAGGGGGCTCGCCCGCGCGCTTGATCCAGCTGGGGCTCGACTACGCGACCCAGCTCGGGCCAGGATCCGTGGAGGCCCACAAGGCGCTGTTCATGCTCTGCAGCTTTTGCCGCGAGCGCGGGGCCTGGGACGAGCTCGAGCGCCTGGCCCGCCTCGGCGAGGGCTGGGACCCGAGGCCGCTGCGAGAGTACGCCGCGTTCCGCGCGCTGTGCCGCCTGGAACAGCAGACCCCCGCCGCCGCGTGGGCCTTCGTGCGCGAGGACGTCCCCCCCGAGGATCGGCCCTACGTCGAGCTGAGGCTCGCGCTCTACCTCGACCGCACGCGCGCCCCGCAAGACGAGGACCTCCGCCGCCTGGCCGAGGCCCACGAGGGCGAGCTCGAAGACGCCTCGCTCACCTTCCAGGTCGCGCGCGCCTGGGTGCGACTCGACCAGGCCGAGCGCGGGCTCGCGCTCTTGCGCCGCCTGCGCGCGCGCGCCCCCGAGAGCCCTGGCCTCGCCCGCGAGCTCGCCGAGTTCGAGGAGCGCGAGGGCGTCAGCCTCGACCCGAAGTGAGGGCCCTGCGTCTTCGGGCTAGCCCGCAAAGCTCACCACGAAGTGGTGAGCTTGCGGGGTAGCCGCCTGCGAAGCAGGCGGGCTGCGCCGGAGCGAGTCGGCGGCCCGCCGCGAGCGAGGCGCAAGCGACAGTGTACCCGGCCGCAGGCCGGGTCTCACTGTCTTAAACAACACTGTTGGCCGCACTTCGAATCCACGAGCGGAGCGAGTGGTGAGAAGTGTGGGCTAGACTCACAGGGTGAAGGCCGACGCCCGTTGAATACGAACCGTTACGAGCTGCGCGGCGTGCTCGGCCAGGGAGGCTGCGGGGTCGTGCACCGCGCCTGGGACCCCGTGACCCGGCGCGAGGTCGCGATCAAGTCCTTGCTCCCGCCCTACGAGCCCGACGACGCGCGCCGCTTTCAGCGCGAGGCCGAGGCCCTGCGGCGCCTCGAGCACCCCCACGTCGTCCCCGTGCTCGAGGTCCTCGAGGGTCCGCCGCGCCTCGTCATGCCCCTGATCGACGGAGGCTCGCTCCAGGATCGACTCCAGGCCGGGCCCCTGCCGATCCGCGAGGTCCTGCGCCTGGGGCAGATCCTGGCCGAGACCCTGGCCTTCGTGCACGCGCGCGGCGTGATCCACCGCGACCTCAAGCCGGCCAACGTCTTGCTCGCGGGAAGGTCCCCCCTGCTCGCGGACTTCGGCCTCGCCCGGGGCCCGCGGGGACACACGATCACGGCCACGGGCGAAGTCCTCGGCACCCCCGCGTTCCTCGCGCCGGAGCAGGCGCTGGGCCAGCCGATCGGCCCCTGGACCGACGTCTACGGCCTCGGCGCGCTGCTCTACACCTTGCTCACCGGCGCTCCCCCCTTCCGCGGGGCGACCGCGATCCAGGTCATGCAGCAGGTGATCGAGCAGGCCCCCGCCTCCGCGCGCAGCGTGCGCCCCGAGGTCCCGGCCTGGCTCGACGCGGTGGTCCTGCGCTGCCTGGAGAAGGAGCCGCGCGCGCGCTTCAGCGAGGCGGTGGAGCTCGCAGACGCCCTGCTCCCCCCCGACGCTGCGGAGCCAGCGCTGCGCGGGCGGTGGGTGGCCTTCGCGCTCGCGGGCGCGGCCTGCGCGGTGCTCGCGGCGGTGCTCGCTTGGGACCGCCTGCGGTCCCCCGCGCCCGACCCCGCCCCACCCGGCGGGTCGGAGACGACGCGCCCCCCGGAAGCGCCTCTCCCGGCGCAGGTCCTCCCGGCGCAGCTCGCGCCGACCCTCCCCGAGCTCCCGGCGCTCCCCGCGGTCGACGCGCTGCTCGGCTCGCCGCAGACCCCGTGGTTCGGCTCACTCCCGCCCCTGGAGCGGGTCGAGGGCCCCGGCGTGTGGCCGCCGAGGCGACACCTCGAGCGCTGGTCTCGCCTGCTGATCTCGGACCACGCGGCCCTCGTGCGCGAAGAGGTCCTGAGCCAATTTCCCCAGGTGCGCAGCTCCGCGGAGCAGGCCTTCATGGCCGCCGAGCTGTTTCGCTGTCTGCACGACCGCGACGCGGAGCGCGAGGTCTTGCTCCCCTTCGTCTCCTCGGACTGGGCCTGCGCGTTTCGCGGGGCGCAGCTCGGCCTCGTCGACCTCGACGCGGTCGACCCCGTCGCGTGTGGCGTCCTCCCGGAGGACGCCCGAGTCGACCGGACCCTGGCTCGCCTCACCCGCGCGTTGAACGCGGGAGACGGCGACCGCGCGCGCGCGCTGCTCGAGGACCTGCAAGGCGCGCAGCTCTCGCCGCGCCAACGCGCGGAGTGGTGCGCTGCCGCGCTCTACTCCGCTGCCGGCCAGCCCGCGGACCACGCGCCTCTGGACGTCCTGGACGCGCTCCTCGGGCAGGCCTCGGGCCTCAGCCTCGCCCAGCGTCAGGAGCTGCTCCAAGCGCGGCTGTTCCTGGCCGCGCAAGGGGAGCCCAAGGACCCGGCGCTCCGACTCGACGTTGCCCGGCGCTTGCTGGGGTGGAATCCGGCGGACGTTGCGGGCCTGGCCGAAGCTTGCGCCGCGTTGTTCGAGCTCAGGCGCTTCTCCGAGGCCGGGGCCCTCGCGCGCTGGCTGATCGAGCGCGACGTCGACCGCGTGGCGACCTGGAACGCGGGCTTCGTCTACTGCGGCAGCGCACTCAACGACGCCGAGCTGCGCAGGCGCGACCCGGACTTTCTCGTGCGCGCGATCGAGGCCTGCTACGTCGACGCACCGAATCCCTTGCCCCCCGGGCTGTGGTCACGCCTCCACACGCTGCTGACCTTCGCCGACACCCCGACCTCGCGGCCGGCGGTGCGCGGGCTCGCGCGACGAGCCCAGCGCGCGTGCGACGACCCCGAGGTCTACGCCATGTGCCTGCTGAGCGAGGCCCGCTGCACGGCGCTGCTCGAAGGGCTTCCGGCGGGACGGGCGCGGCTCGTCGCGGGCTGGCGCCAGGGGCCGCGCGAGCTGGCGCGCGCGCAGGCCGACCTGGAGCTCTACGTCGCCAACCACTCCGGTCCCGGAGGGGCGAAGGCGTCGGCCGGCGAATATTGGGCGACCCTGCGCGAGGTCTCGGAGCTGCCCGGCCTCGACGACCTCGAGGGCCAGGTGTTCCTCGCCGAGTGCCACCTCGACGCCGGCCACCGCTACCTCGCCTACGACTACACCCTCCGGGCCCTGGCGCTCCCCGATCCCTCGCGGCGCTTCGCCGAACGCTTGACGTCCCTCCGTCAGGGCCTCGGGCTCACGACCCCCGCGTCGCTGGAGCGCGTGCGCGTCCCGGCCGACCTGGGGCTCCCCCCTCCCCCCACGACCCCCGAGGACCCGCTGCCCCGCTACGACCCGCGCGAGGGGTCCGATCCCGACGCCGAGACCCTCGCGCGCTGGAAGCGCTTCGAGCTCGAGGGGCGCTACGCCGACCTCCGGCGCGAGGTGTTCGCGGCTCACCCGCGGCTGAGCTCGAGCCCGGAGGGGCGCTGGGAGGCCTCGCTCACCCTGCGCCGGCTGCGCCTCTACCGCTGGGAGTCGCTGCTCCTCGAGCCGGGCCCCGCCACCCTGCGCGGACTCCTGCGCGCCCTCGTGCTCGGGGGGCAGACCGACGACGACTTCGACCGCCTGGCCACCCTGCGCACGCCTCCGGCGGCGGCCGAGCAGACGCTCGCCCGCGCCGAGTGGCTGTTGACCCGGGCGCCCGCGGCGTCCAGCGCGGCGCGGACCGACCGCCCCGAGCAGCTCCTGCGCACCCTCGACCCGGAGGCCCTGACCCCGAGCCAACGCGCCGAATGGATCGCCTCGTGGGGCTCCGTGCTCTGCGAGCGGAGCCTCGTCCCCGAGTGCTCGCGCTTGCTCGAAGACCTCGATCGCTTTCTCCCTCGGTCCGCCCGGGAGCTGAACGCGGAGCAGGTGCTGCGCCTGCTCGAGCTGCGCGCGCGGGTGTGCCGAAACCTCGACGACTTCGCCGAGTCCGCGCGCACCTGCCGGGTCGCGCTGAGCTGGGCGCCCAACGACCCCCAGCTCGCCGCGCCCCTGGCCTGGTCCCTCGCCATGGCCGGCCGCGGGGAGGAGGCGCTGAGCGTCGCGGAGTGGACGCTCGCCGTCGCTGGCCGCACTCGCTTCGGAGCGTGGGCGGCCGTCGGCGCGGCCAAGGCGCTCGCCGAGCACCCCGGGCCCTTGCCCGACGCCTGGCGGCCTCGGGTGGCGGAGGTGCTCGAGGCCGGGCTGCGCCACACCGCGCGCCTCGGCCCGCTGCACCGTCGCGCCGCGACGGACCTGCAGGCCCTGTGCTTGCTGGCGAAGCGCAGCGCCTCCTGGGACCTGCTGCGGCGCGCCGCCGATCAGGGCCTCGAGGTCGGCAGCGAGCGCCACGCGTTCCTCTCCATGGGGGCCCTCGCGACCCTCAACCTCGAAGGCGAACCAGCCATGCAGCGCGGGCTCGACGCGGCGGCGAAGTCTCCGACCGAGCGCCTCTTCGCCGAGCTCGCGGTTGCCCTCTGGCTCCACCGCGAGGGCGGCGCGCCTGACTCACGCGCGCGTGAGCTCGCGGCGGCCGCGCGCCGGGCGGACGCGGACGATCCGCTGCTCG
The DNA here is from genome assembly GCA_020425635.1 of Planctomycetota bacterium. GTDB lineage: Bacteria > Planctomycetota > J058 > J058 > J058 > JAGQRJ01. The sequence continues at coordinate 5,453 of JAGQRJ010000746.1, forward strand.
CGCTCCTCCTCGCCCGCGCCTACCTGGAGCTCGGGGAACCGGGTCGCGCCCGCGAGACGCTGCAGGAGGTGCGCACCCGCTGGCCGAGCAACACCTCGGTGCTGGAGCAGGCCGCCGAGCTCGAGGCCACGCTCGGCCTGGAGTCTGCCCCCCCGCGCTAACCCACAACCCTTCGCCGGCCCGCGACACGGCGCGCCGGCTTCCGGTAAGGTCCGAGCCAGGGAGAGGAGGCTCCATGGGCTTGGCCAGCGAGTTCCGCGAGTTCGTGTCGCGGGGCAGCGTGATCGACATGGCGGTGGGGATCGTGATCGGCGGCGCGTTCACCACGATCGTGAGCAGCTTCGTGAGCGACCTGCTCATGCCGCCCCTGGGCCTCGTGCTCGGGGGCGCGGACTTCAGCGACCTGTTCCTCACCCTGCGCGAGGGCTCGCCCGCGGCGCCCTACGACACCCTCGCCGCGGCGAAGGAGGCCGGCGCGGTCACGCTCAACGTCGGGCTGTTCGTGAACCGCGTGGTCGCGTTCGCGATCCTGGCGGCGGCGCTGTTCCTCATGCTCAAGACGGTCAACGGCCTGCGCCGGGCGCCCACGCCGGCGCCGCAGAGCAAGCCCTGCCCGCGCTGCAAGAGCTCGATTCACCTCGAGGCCACCCGCTGCCCGCAGTGCACGTCGGAGCTCGCCCCGGCTTGACGCGTCGCGCGCCTCAGGGCGCGCGGTCGGTGAACACTCGCCCGCTGGCGCCCGCGAGGGTCACGCGCACGAACTCGTAAGGGGTCGTGGACGGGTCGACGACCCCGTCGATCGCCTCGCGCCCGGTGCCGAGGACCAGGTGCGTGCCCACGCGGTTCAGCTCCTCGACGCGGACCGCGTCGGCGACGCCGCCCACGGTGGCCTGGGCGCCGAGGAACACCGCGATCAGCGCCTCCTGAGTGAAGTCGACGGCGGGCGGCGCGGCGGCGCCTGCCGGGTCGTGCTGCTGCCAGACCGTGGCCAGGGTCGCGGCGTCGCGGATCACGTGGATCGCGGGCGTCGCGACCGCGGAGTCCAGCCCGCGCTCGATCCGCTCGAAGCGCGACACGGCCGCCGACTGGTCGAAGTCGCGCAAGAAGTCGCGCAGCGCTTCCAGCGCCGGGGTCAAGGTCGCGCCCTCTTCGAGCTCGATCACCACCGCCAGCCCGCTGTCGCCGTAGCGCAGGACCTCGCGGAAGCCGGCCGCCCCGAGTCCGGTGAACTGGCGCGGCGTGGTCGTGAAGTCGACCGCGGCGACCAGCGCGTCGAGGCCCTGGCGCTGCAGCGCGTCGAGCCGACCGTCGGCCCCGCGGCGCAGCGCGGGGGTCGCCGTGCCTGCCCCGGGAATGAAGAGCTGCATGCCCACGCTGATCAGGTTCACGTTCGCGATCGCGTTGCGCGCCGCGATCGCCGCGACCGTCGTGTTGTAGGTCGCCGCGATCGCGCCCAGCGTGTCCCCGGCCTGGACCACGTAGAGCAGGTCTCCGTTGGTTCCGGGCTGGTCGATCCGCACGTGGAACGCGCCGCCCCCGAGCAGCACGTCGTCCATGGAGGCCACCTGGGTCGGGGCGGTGGCGCCCGGCGCGTAGCGCTCGTAGCGCACCTGGCGCGAATAGCGCCAGGAGGTCACCCGCAGCGCGGTCTCGCCCTGGGCGTTGGTCGCGCCGCGGACGCCGGTCACGAACAAGGGAACCTGGAGCGTGGCCGCCGAGATCGCCGCGCTCAGCGGCCCCTCGACGGCGAACACCTCGCCCGAGCTCGAGCGCAGCACGGGGATCGGGGCGACGCCCTGGCTGAGCTGCCGGGCAGCGATCGCGACCACGTCGTCGAGCTCGGCGCGCTCGATCCTGTCGAGCTGGTGCGGACCGCTGGAGGTCACCGCGGCCAGCCCGCTGAGGGTCAAGCTGACGCCGGGGTGGGCGTCGAGGGCGACCAGGCCCGCGGTGTCGGAGACCACGAAGGCGACGCCCTGGTCGTCGACGAAGCTGAACTGTTCGCCCGCGGCGGTCTCCGCGAGCACGATCGCGCCGTGGACCTCGGTCAGGGAGTAGAGCCCAGACACCGAGCCCGAGCCCGAGGCCGCGGTCGACGACCCCTGGCTGGAGGTGGCGGCGCTGCTGCCGCTCGTGAGCGGCGCGATCGCGGTGCCGCCGCCGCCGCTGCTGCTGCTGCAGCCGAGGGAATAGAGACTGAGCGCCAGGCCCAACGGGTAGATCAGGGTCCGCATTGCGGGGTCCTTCCTAGCCCGACCCCCCTTCGTCGGGGTCGAGCAGCTGCCTTCGCCGGGAGCAGCGCAATCCCGGGGCCACGGCCTAAGCCCAGAGCGGCTGGCGCACGCATGAGCCCGTGTCAGCGCGGCGAAAGAAGTGCGAAAAGAGCTCTGACACGCTTCTGGGGGGTGCACGACCCGCGGGCACGGTAGAGCCACCAAGGCGAGGGTTGTATCGTGGACCTCGCGGCCTAGGCCGCGTGAATCGCGAGGGACGGGTCCAGGTGAGCGGCGCTCGAGACTTGCTGCGCGGCGCTGGCCTGCTTCCGCTCATGCTCCTGGGCTTGGCCTGCCTCTGCGCTCCAGGCTGGGCCCAGGAGGACCCGGATCCGC
>JAGQRJ010000747.1 GCA_020425635.1 Planctomycetota bacterium
CCCTCCCCCCCCACTCCCCCCCGCCCGGCGGCAACGACCGCCCCCCCCCCCCCAGCTACCCCGCCCCCGGCGCCCAGGACCGCACCCCCCCCCCCCACAACCCCCCGCCCGCCGCCCGCAAGGGATCCACGGAGGGGCTGAGCTACAAGGGCCGCACGCTCCCGCCGAAGTATCCCGCGCCGCCGAGCGGCAAGACGGAGACCGTCGCTCCGGGCTACACCCTCGGCGCGGGGAAGTCTCCCTCCCAGCGCAACCGAGAGGTGCTCGGCACGCCTCCGAAGAAGGGGCAGTCGTCCTCGTCGTCGCGCGAGAGCTTCAACCCGATCGGAGAGATCGACACCGAAGCCACCCACAGCGGGACCTACGAGGTTCGCCAGCGAGGCGACGACTTCGACGTGATCAGCGGCGAGGGGCCGGTGGTCCCCGCGACGCGCCCCGCCGACTCCGACGAGCTCGAGGAGCTGCTCACCCGGACGCAGCAGGAAGAGGTCGACGACTTCGACGAGGTCACCGACAGCGACCTCGGCTCGCTCGCCGACTCGGACGACACGCTGTTCGAAGACGCGAGCCAGAGCCAGGACGACCCCTTCGCCAGCAGAGCGCCTCTGCGCGGCACGGCCAACAGCGACGAGATCGGCATGCCGCCCGAGCTCAAGCGCACGCAGCCCGAGGCGCTGGACGCCTTCGGGTCCCTCGTCGACTCGACCTCGGACGAGCGCGGCCGCCAAATGACCCTCGGCGCGGGCTCGTCCGAGAGCCTCATGCGCCGGCCGCTCGACGCCGACAGCGAGATCGACGTGCTCTCCATGCGCCAGGGGAGCTGGGGCCGGTCGGCGACCTCCGCCGAGGGCAACGCGGCGCGCCTGCTGCGAAACCTCAGCCAGCTCTCCGGCCAGGGCGTGATCTCCGACGTCGGCGACTACTCCGACGTCAAGAGTATCTCGGGGGAGCTGCTGTTCTCGGAGACCGGACGCGTCGACCAGTCGCGCGAGGGCCGGGGTCGGACCATGGAGCTGACCCAGGCCGAGATCTTCGGCCGGGACCCGTCCCTCGAGCAGCGCCTGTTCGAGAGCGACGAGGCCACGCCCCTCGTCGCCCTCGCCCCGGGCGCCCCGACCGCCGACAGCCTCTCGGGCACGGGCGAGCTCAGCGGCGAGTGGGGCGAGCTCAGCGGCGAGCACGAGGAGGAAGACGACTCCAAGATCGTCGCCTTCTACATGCGCCTGATCCGCCTGTGGCAGGGAGACGCGCTCTGGATCCTGCTCAGCCTCGGCGGCGCGCTCGTCGGCCCGGCCCTGATCTGGAAAGGCTGGGAGTATTACCAGACCCCGCTGCTCGAGCGCAGCCGGCACGCGCTGCACGACGTGCTCAAGCCTGGCGGCACGGTCGGCTTGGCCTTGGGGATCGCCGCCGCGGTGCTGTTCCTGCTCAACCTGACCTACGTGCTCCGCCGGCGCTTTGGGACGCTGGAGAAGTGGGTCAGCCTGCGCCTGTGGCTGAACCTGCACTTCCTGTTCGGGCTCACCGGCGGGAGCCTGGTCCTGGCCCACAGCGCGCTGCTCGCCAACAACCTCGTGGCCCGCTTGAGCTCGTTCGCGATCCTGTTCGCGGTGGTCTCGGGGATCTTCGGGCGCTACGTGCTCTCGCACGTCCCCCGCTACCTGCGCGGCGAGGAGAACCTGGGCGGCGGCAAGGACCGCGAGGCCGAGCTCCAGGAGCGGAGCTCCATGGCGGCGCGGCTCACCGACCTGCGCCGCGTGCTGCGCACCGGCCTCGCCCAGTTCCCCAAGCTCCGCGACGCCGCCCTCGAGGCGCTCAACCCGCCCCCGGAGACCGGGCTCAAGGGCCTGCTCTTCCTCGGCCCGCTCTTGATCTCCGACTTCCGCGCCATGGTCCGCAACCGCCGGCTCGCGCGCGAGCTGAAGGGCCTCATGCTCAGCCCCGAGGCCAAGCAGGCCCGCCCGGTGATCCAGGAGACCCTCGAGCTGCTCAAGCAGCAGTCGCGCCTCGAGCGCCGCCTGTCCCAGGCCGAGGCCGTGCGCGACTTCATGGACACCTGGCGCGCCCTGCACTTGATCATGGCCGTGATCGTGCTCGCGACCATGTTCCTGCACGTCGTGCTCACCCGCTTCGCGGTCTAGCGCCTCCGCGCCCGTGGCGTCGATCGGCCCCTACCACCTGGAGGAGACCCTGGGCAGCGGGGGCATGGGCGTGGTGTATCGAGCCGTCGACCCGCGAGACGGGCGCGAAGTCGCGATCAAGACCCTCCTGAGCGACCGGCGCGCCAGCGAGGCGTCTCGCCAACGGACGCGGCGAGAGCTGGAGGCCCTGCGGCGCCTCGACCACCCACACGTGCTGCGGGTCCTCGACGCGGGAGAAGCCGACGGTCCCTACATGGTGCTCGAGCTCGTGCGCGGCGAGAGCCTGGCCGACCGCCTGCGACGCGGCCCCTTGCCCCTGGACGCGGCCCTGCGCCTGGCCCGCGAGCAAGCAAGCGCCCTCGAGCACGTCCACGCCGCGGGCCTCCTGCACCGCGACCTCAAGCCCGCCAACGTGCTCCTCCGCGAAGACGGCAGCTCCTGCCTCACGGACTTCGGGCTGACCCTCGAGGTCGAGGCGACCCGTTCACGCTTGACCAAGACGGGCCAGCTCCTCGGCACGCCCGGCTTCTGGGCGCCCGAGCAGGCGCAGGGAGACCCGCACGCCTGCTCCCCGGCGACCGACGTCTACGGGTTCGGCGCCCTGCTCTACGCCGCCCTCACCGGACGCCCCCC
>JAGQRJ010000748.1 GCA_020425635.1 Planctomycetota bacterium
CGCGGTGGGGAGGTCGATCTTGTTGAGGACCGGGATCACCTCGACGTCGCCGGCGACCGCGAGGTAGCAGTTGGCCACGGTCTGGGCTTCGACCCCCTGGGTGGCGTCGACGAGGAGCAGCGCGCCTTCGCAGGCGGCCAGCGAGCGGCTGACCTCGTAGTTGAAGTCGACGTGGCCTGGGGTGTCGATCAGGTTGAGCTGGTAGGTCTCGCCGTCTTTCTCCCAGGCGAGGGTCACGTTCACGGCCTTGATCGTGATCCCGCGCTCGCGCTCGAGGTCCATGCCGTCGAGCATGCGGTCCTTGCTCTCGCGCTGGGTGACCGTGCCCGTGATCTCGAGCATGCGGTCGGCGAGCGTCGACTTGCCGTGGTCGATGTGCGCGATGATCGAGAAGTTGCGAATGCGATCCAGTTCCACGGCTGACCTCAGAGCAGTTCCAGGATCCGGTGACGAAGCTCGACGAGCGCGGCAGCGCGGTGGCTGAGGGCGTTCTTCTCGGCCTCGCTGATCTCCGCCAGGGTCTTGCCGTTGACCGCGAAGATCGGGTCGTAGCCGAAGCCACCCTGGCCGCGCGCCTTCTCCAGGATCACGCCCTCGAGCACGCCCTCGGCGCGCGCGAGCACCTCCCCGGCCGGATTGGCGAGGGCCACGACGCAGCGGAAGCGGGCCTGGCGCCGGCCAGGCGGGACCGCCCGCAGCGCCTCGAGCAGGTGGGCCCGGTTGTCGGCGTAGGTCGCGTCGGGGCCGGCGTAGCGCGCGGAGTAGACCCCTGGCGCGCCGCCGAGCGCGTCGACCTCGAGGCCGGTGTCGTCGGCCAGGCAGAACGTCCCGGTCTGCAGCGCGTAGCCGTGCGCCTTGAGCTCGGCGTTGGCCTCGAGGGTCTGCCCGGACTCGTCGACCTCGCTGGCCTCGGCGGGCAGCGGCCGCAGGCGGACCGGGACCGCCGCGAGGATCGCCTCGATCTCGCGGAACTTGTCCTGGTTCTTGGTGCCTACGGTGAGTGACTTCACGCTGGATACACGTCGGCCGTGTTCTCGGGGATCCCCGAGCCGGGAGGGCCGGCGCCGACGCGAAGCCCAACTCTAGCACGGGCTTGGCGTGGCCCGCGAGTTGGGGTTTGCGGAGCTGGCCGGGGGAGCGAGCGCTGGCGGGTCCCGTTAGCATGCGGGGGACATGCAGGTCTCCGACCACGACCTCCTGGCGGCCAGCCTCGGCCTCGCGTTTCGCTACGTGGAGGTGGCCGACGTCCGCCGCGCCTTGCGAGACGGCGAGCTGCTCCCCGGCCTCGGCGCCCAGGGCGTGCTGAGCGTCGAGCGGGCCACCAAGCTCGGGGTCGTGACCGAGATCCTGGCCCAGCTGCGCGCCGACGCGGCCTACGGGGTCGTGGCCCTCGAGAATCAGCTCGTGGGGAACCAGATCCTCAACGCGTGCATCGAGGAGAGCAAGCGTCAGGGCTGCCGCCGTCCGCTCGGGGAGCTCCTCGTCGAGCGCGGGGTCTTGAGCCCCCAGCAGCACGCGGCGGTCCACGCGCGGGCCGAGGCCGCGCTCGAGGACATGCTCGCGCCGGTGCGCCGGCTCGTGCACCAGCTCGACCCCGCGTCGCCCCGGGAGCAGCTCGAGGACGAGCTCCGCGTCGTGCTCGGGGCGGTGGCCGAGCCGCTCGCGTTCCTGCAGCGCGAGGAGGTCGAGGCGGCGCTCCAGGGCCGCCTCGGCGCGGAGCAAGCCGCCGACGCGCCCATGCCTCAGCCGGCCCCGGCGAGCAACTACCCGGCCTTCGCGCCCGGGCTCGAGGCGAGCAGCGGCGCCGACCAGGGGCCGATCCTCGGGTTCCAGCTGCTCGAGCGCCTCGGCGAGGGCGCCATGGGGGCGGTGGTCAAGGCGCGCAAGCTCGACAGCGGCGAGATCGTCGC
>JAGQRJ010000749.1 GCA_020425635.1 Planctomycetota bacterium
CACGGCCCGGGTGGCGGTGTGCACCCCGCGCGCGGCGCTCGAGGCCCTGGCCACCCGGGCGAGCTGCGGGATCCCCTTCCCGCCGAGGAGCATGCCGCCGACCATGACCGCGCCGTAGCCGGTCATTTCCGCGGCCTTCGCCGGGTCGGTCAGGAGCGCGTCTCCGTACTCCGCCGCGACGTCCTCGGCGGCGTTCCACACGTGGGCGCCCACGGCCTTGACCGTCTCCCAGTCGTCGAGGGCGGTCACCAGGGTGTAGAGGTCGACCCAGGTCTGCTTCTTGAACAGGTCGACGACCCCCGAGACCGTGTCGCCCACGGCGCGACCGGCGCCGCGCGTGGCCCGGAGCTTGAGGTAGTCGACGTAGTTCGTGCGCAGGGCGCGCTGCTCGGCCCGGGAGAAGCCCTCCTCGATCGCCTGACCGAGGCCCTGGCCCAGGCGCAGCAAGCGCTGGCCGGCGAGGGCCGTCCACAGCCCGAGCGGGTCGTTGAAGCGGGTGGGGTCGTTCTCGGCGTAGGCGTAGAGGTTGAGCCCGCTCGTGCGCCCGCTGGGGTCGGGGCTCGTGAACCGGCCGAGGATCGCGTCGTAGGCCCGCGCGCGCACCTGATACAGCCCGGTCTCGGCGTCGAGGGGCCGCCCCGCGTAGCGCCAGGCGTTCGCCTGCGCGGCCACGCCCTCCGCGGCCAGCGCTTCGCCGAAGGCGCCATAGCCGTAGCGCGCGACGACCTGGCCCGCCGCGTCGCTGAGGGCGACCACCGAGCTGACCCGGTCGCGGTGGAACACCCAGCTCGCCTCGCCGCGCCCGTCGGCGCTCCAGAGCACGTCGTCGAGGTCTTCGCCGCGCACGTAGCTGCGCGCGAGCCCCGCCGCCCCGAACTCGCCGACCACCTGCTGGCGGTCGATCAGGTAGCTCACCCGCTCGCCCGCCGCCTCGCGCCAGAGGAGGGTCCCGTCGGGGGCGTAGCCGTAGCGCAGGTCCTGCCCCTGGGGGCCGCGCGCCCGGCGCAGGCGCCCGTCGACGTCGACCTCGAAGCGCCAGCTGCCCGCGGCCGTCGCGCGCTCGACGAGGGCGCCGCGCGGGTCGTAGCTGCAGCGCAGGTCGCCCTGGCGCAGCACGCGGTTGCCCGCGCCGAGCTCGAGCGCCTGGCCCTCGCCGTCGAGCTCGAGGGCCGCGCGGTTGCCCGCGGCGTCGTAGCCGTAGCGCACGCTGCGGGCGGGCCCCGCCTCCAGGGTCAGGCGCCCGCGGCGGTCGTGCTCGAAGCGGGTGACCTGCCCGGCCTCGTCGGTGACCGCGCTCACGCGGCCGCGCGCGTCGTAGGCGTAGGCGCGGCGCATGATCCGCTGCACCCCGCGCCAGCTCGCGACCTCGGTCAGGGCCTGGCCCTCGTAGGCGTAGCGCGTCTCGACCCCGGTCGAGTAGCGCACGCGGGTCCGCCGGCCCTGGGCGTCGTAGTCGATCGTCGCCTCGTGCTGGGCGTCGGCGACGCCGGTCATGCGGCCCTCGGCGTCGTAGCGGTAGCGCACGCTGCCCCAGGGGTAGCGCACCTCGCAGGGCGCGACGCAGCCCTCCTCGTAGCGGTAGTCGATCCGGCGCAGGGCCGCGCGGTTCTCGTAGGAGAGCAGGCGCCCGGCGGCGTCGTAGCGGTAGCGCAGCTCGCCGTCGGGGCCGGCCTGGCTGAGCAGGCGCCCGGCGCGGTCGTAGGCGAAGCGCTCCTCGCCGCGCGAGGTGGTGCGCGCGATCACGCGCCCGGCCCGGTCGTAGCGGTAGGCGATCGCCTCGCCGCCGCGCGACTCGCGCACCAGGCGCCCCGCGCCGTCGAAGCGCAGCTCCCGGCGCCCGGCGCTCGGGTCGTCCACGACGAGGGTGTAGGGGTCGGGGCGCAGGAAGCGCACCTGGTTGCCCGCGGCGTCGACCAGCTCGGTCATGCGCCCGCTGGCGTCGTAGCCGCAGCGGAAGCGCTCGCCGTCGGCGTCCCAGCTGCGACCGAGGCGACCGCTGGCGTCGTAGCCCAGCCGCGTCGCGCGGCCGAACTCGTCCTGGTAGGCGACGAGGCGCCCCTCGGGGTCGAAGGCGCCCGCCCGCAGCGTGCCCTCGGGGCCCAGGACCTTGAGCGCGCCCTCGCGCTCCACGAAGCGCTCCAGCCGCCCGCCGGGGTGCTGGATCGCGCGCACGTCGCCGGCGGCCGAGCGCTCGATCCGCGTGATCGCCGCGCCGCGCTTGATCCCGACCACGTAGCCCCGGGCGTCGCGCTTGAAGCGCGTGGTCAGCCCGCGCGCGTCTTGCTGCGCGATCAGCGCGCCCGCGGGGTCGTAGGCGAAGCGCTCGCGGCCGAGGGCCGACTCGCGCACGAGCACCCGGCCGGCCTCGTCGTAGACGAAGCGCAGCACCTCGCCCGAGGGCAAGACCGCCTGGGTCGGCGCGTCGCCCTCGCCGTAGCTCAGGCGCAGGTCGCCCGCGGGGTCCTTGCGCTCGACCAGGCGCCCGCGGGCGTCGTAGCGCCAGGCCGTGAGCAGCACGCCCTCCCGCGCCTCCACGCTCGGGCGCAGGCGCGCGTCGAGGCGCAGGGTCGTGGTCTCGCCGCGGGCGGCGACCTCGACCCGCTCGCCGCGCCGCAGGTAGCGCACGCGCTCGGCGCCGTCGAGGACCTCGCAGCTCCAGGCGTCGTCTTCGACCGCGTAGCGGGCCGACCAGGGCGCGCGGCCCCCCGAGAGCGCCACCACGCGGCCCTCGGCGTCGTAGCGCAGGGCGGTCGCCCCGACCTGCGCCAGGCGCCCGCCGAGGTAGGCGTAGGTCTCGCGCCGGGTCGGCGTCTGCACCGCGACGAGCTCGCCGGCCGCGTAGCGGTAGTCCACGCTCGCGTCGCCCAGGCTCGCGCGGCGGACGCCCTCGGGGCCGCGCTCGAGGCGCAGCTCGCCCCAGGGCCCGCGGACGGCCTCGGTGCCGTGGAGGCCCGGGGTGAAGCGCAGGGTCACCCCGCGTCGCGTGCGGGCCAGGAGGCGCCCGAGGGCGTCGAAGCGGTAGGTGCTGCCGTCGGCCTCGAGCAGGTAGTCGCCGCCGCGTTGGCTCAGGCTCCAGGGGGCGCCGTAGCGCGCGACCCACCCCGCGCCCGCGACGTCGAAGGCGTGGGCCTGGCCGCCCTCGTCGATCCAGGTCCGCCCGCCCGCGCTCCCGAGCACGAGCCGGCTGTCGCAAGACCAGGCCCACCCCTGCTCCACGAAGCTCCGCTCGAGCACGTAGGCGAAGGCGTCGTCGCCGAGCTCCAGGTCCTGGCGCTCGATCACGGGCGCCCCGAGGAAGGGGTTCACCTCGACCTGCGCCGCCGCGGCGACCCCGGCCAGCGCCCACACCCACGACACCGCTACGAACTTGCTCACGCCCGGCCTCCCTGCCCCGGAAGGACCCGTGAGCCCCTCCTTCTTCCAGGGCGAAGGCGCGCAAGCCGCGGGCCACGGGCGTTCGGCTCGCGCGCGTCCCGAATCGCTCAGGAACCTTTCACCCCGCCGCGCGCCCCCGCGGCGCCCGGTCGGCGCGGGCCTCGCGCAGGGCCCGGCGGAGGCCCGCTGGGGCCGATCGGGGGTCGCCCCGGGGCCTCGCCGGGTCCGTTGCAATCCCTTCGCCCAGCCGGGCTCGCTCCCAACACGAAACGACTTACAAGAAACGCCCCGCAGCGCGTAGAACGGGGGCATGAGATGGTTGCGCGATCCCTACCGTCCGCTCGGGACCAGCTACTGGGGGTATCGGGCCCGCTACGCGGTGCTCGTGCACCTGGCGCTGATCGCGCCGGTCGTGGGCGGGCTGGCGTGGACGCTCCGGCTGGCGCTGCCCGGCGCGTGGGATTGGCTGAGCGGGACCCCCCAAGGCTGGATCGCGCTCGGGCTCTACGTGCTGGCCGGGCTCGCGTTTCGGATCCAGCCCTTCGACCCAGAGCGGGTCAGCGTGCCCTTCAGCCAGGACCGCGACCTGGCGAACCTCCAGATCCTGTTCCTCCCCGGCTACTTCGTCCTGGACGGGGTGCTGGGGGCGGCCCTGCTCCTGCGCTACGCCGGGCACACGCCCGCGCCCGACCCCTGGCGCGTGCGCGACGACGCGCGCGCGCCGGAGCGCGACGACCGCGAAGGCCCCCCGCGCATGCGCGGCTAGCCCGCACTTCTCACCACTCGCTCCGCTCGTGGATTCGAAGTGCGGCCAGCAGTGTTGTTCAAGTCAGTGAGACCCGGCCTGCGGCCGGGTACACACTGTCGCTTGCGCCTCGCTCGCGGCGGCAGAGCCGCCGACTCGCTCCGGCGCAGCCCGCCTGCTTCGCA
>JAGQRJ010000750.1 GCA_020425635.1 Planctomycetota bacterium
GCCCGCCGCGCGACGCGACCGGGGGAGTTGGGTCGGACGGGTCGTCTCCCCCTAGTTGGTGCTGTTGCCGTGACGGGCCGGGAGGGCCCGCTCGCGGTCGGCGTCGAGCCCACTCGCCGTGGTGATCGTGATCGAGGTCTGGAGCGGCTTGTCCCAGCCGACGGCCTTGACCCGCGCCTGGTCCTGGAGCGAGAGCGCGGCGAACCAGGCGCCGTCGGCGAAGGTGGCGGCCTCTCGCGCGGCCCAGCCCAGGGAGCGCACCCCGGCGGCGCCCTCGGCGCCCTCGGCCGGCGCGGCGCCCTGCTCGGAGCCGGCGAGGTCGTGGAACAGGCGCTCGGTCCAAAACGGCGCCCCCGAGGTCGGCACCTTCTGATTGAAGGCCACGACCACGTCGACCCCGAGCTCGACGAGCCGCTCGGGGAACTTGCCGCGCCCGGTCTCGCAGGCATAGATCAGCACGTAGTGCAGGTCCCTGAGCGGCTTGGGCTCGTTCGGCAAGTTCTGGATCAAGCGCTTGGCGTCGATCAGGAAGGTCCCCGCCGCCAGCTCGAGCGGCCGCGAGCGACCGATCGGCTGCTCGTCGCCCGTGGGGAGGTAGGTCGCGACCCCCTGGGAGTAGCCGTGGGTCTCGATCACGACCGCCGCCGCGCGCGCCATGCGGTGCCCGAAGTCGTCCGGCTCGAGGAGCGTCTGCGGCCCCGGGGTCCGGTTGCCGAGCAGCCCCAGCTCCTTGCCCAGGCGGCGCTGGCGCGCGGTCGCGTCCGGGGAGTCGTCGACCGTGCGGTTCCCCTCGAGGTCGGTGCTGGGGTGCGCCAGCCACTGCGGCGCGAGGTGCTCGGCCCGGGGCGCGGCGACGGTCAACGACCCCTCCGCGCGCCCGATCCCCGGGTCGACCCCCTCCACCGTGACCGACACGCGGTAGCTCCCCGCGAGCAGGATCCGCCGCGCTTGGGTGTCGTCGCGGCCGCTGAGGTCGACCGAGTGTTCACCCGGCTCGCGGGTCAGGGCGAAGCCGCGCACGACCTCGAAGGCTGGGCAGCCGACCCGCTGCGGCATGACCTCCGAGTAGAACGCATAGCGCGGGCCCGCCGCCGCGGGGAGCTCGACGCACACCCGCACCCGGCGGGGCCGGTCTCCCCGCAGGCGGTAGGTCACCCGCAGCGGCCCGTCGCGCTTGACGTCGTAGTTGACCCGGGGCCAGAGCGACACCAGCTCGATCAGGGGCGCCTGCTCGAGCTCCCACCACTCGCGCAACACGACCTGACCGTCCCGGCGATAGGTCGCCTTCGCCTGCAGGGGCTTGTCGGGTCGGCGGACGAGCTTCAACGAGAGCCTGAGGGTGGCGTCCTCGGCGCCACCCCCGGCGAGCACCTGAGCCACGCCGCGCGTGGCGGGCTGCGAACTCAGTTCCGCCTTGTCCCCGAAGCTGGCCCCGTAGAGCGGTCGGCCGCGGCCCGCGCCGGGCAGCGTCGGCGGGTCGAGCAGCGACAGGCGCCCCCCCCGCTCGCGGAGCGTCCGGTGCGCCCCCACGTCCGCCTGCGCCACGACGCGCCAGCGCCCCTGAAAGTCCCCCGCCTGCGCGCCGCCCGCGGCGACGCACGCCAGCACCCCCACGATCCAAGTCACCCGTTGCATGAAGCCTCCTTCCTTCGCGAGGGCTTCACGCAAGGCGGGGGCCCGACCCCGCCGGGAGGCTTAGGGCGCCCCTGGGACGCGCGGTGAACCGAGCCTGGGACGTCCTGGGCAAGATCTGCCCACTTCGACTCAGCGAGCTAGCCCCTCGCGGCGAGGGGAGCTCAGCGCCCGCAGCAGCGCTTGAACTTGGCCCCGCTGCGGCACGGGCAGGGGTCGTTGCGGCCCGCCGAGCCTCCGGCGCCGCGGTTGAGCTGGTCGGCGAGGCGGTTGCTCTCGCGGCGCAGCCCTTCGGCCAGGTCGTGCACGCCCTCGGGGAGCGCCCCCTGCGCGACCCCGCCGACCCGCGCCAGCAGCTCGTGGATCTCGATCAAGCGCGCGATCGCGGGGTCGCTGCGCAGGGCCTCGCGCACGTTGTCGATCCGGCCCCCTTCCAGCCGCGGGCCGAGGGCCGGGTCGGGCAGGAACAGCACCCCGCGCGACGCGTCGCCTTGTTGCGCGGGGCTGACGTCGAGGAGCCGCCCTGCGGCGTCGCGCCACACGCAGTGGACCTCGGCCTCGAGCAGCACGTTCGGCCACTCCCACAGCGCCCAGCCGAGGCAGGCCTCGCCCCCGTCGCGGGCCACCTTGCGCTCGACGTTCGTGAAGCAGCGCTTCTCGCTGGCGCCGTCGAGGGGGGCCACCGCGACGTAGAGCGGATCTCCCGCCGCGCCCGTCCGCGCACAGAACGCTCGAATCCGCTTGGTGATCGAGCGCGGCACGCGGGTCCTCAGGAGCCCTCCTGAAGCCAGCATGGCGCCCCCCGCGTGCGCGCGCCAACCCTGCCGCTGCTGACACCCAGCCGGTTTGAAAGGGTCAAGAGGCGTGTCACACTGCACGCGGGTGACTCACCCCGGCGCCTGTAGCTCAATTGGATAGAGCAGCGGTCTTCTAAACCGCAGGTTGGGAGTTCGATCCTCCCCAGGCGCATGGCCTCGAGCTCTTCTCTCGGAGGCTGACTGGGGCGAGGCGCGCAGGCGAGCTCGCTACCTGCGCAGCACGCGCAGCTCGCCGGCGCCGCGGTCGACGTAGAGGGCTCGGAACGCAGACAGGCCCAGCAACCCGTCGACCCGGCCGCCGAGGCGTCGCTGCAGCTCTTCGACGATCGGAAAGGTCGGCGCCCGCAACAGGGTGACGGCTCCCAGACTGTCCGCCAGGGCGAGTTGCACGCTGCCCTGATACACCGTGACCGACTGGCCGAGGGCGTCCTCGACCGTGATCGGCACGTCCCCGGGCGACGGTCGCACCCCGACCCACAGCGAGTGCGCGGCGCCCGTGTCGAGCACGAGGCGTACGTCCACACCGTCGAAGCGGGCGCTGACCAGGGCGACGCCGCCCACGATCTCGTGATCGAGGGCGATCCCCAGGTCCGCTCCTCCGTGGCCCCCCGGCCACGACAGCAGCCCCGCCTCCACGTCGAGCAGCGTCGGTGCTCCGAGGAACAGGTCGAAGCCCGCCATGCCGGTCACGCTCCTCCCGTTCAGGTCAGCGATCGACCCGAGGCCGCCAATCCCTGGCAGCGAGAGCTCCCGCTCGCCGAGCACCACGGTCCCCGCGTGCTCGACCCAGCCCGTCGCGCTGGGCACGAGCAGGACCGTCACGTAGCTCGCGGTGTCCAGGTGGAAGAGCTCGGCGCGACCGTCGCGGAGCACTGGCACATACAGCGCCGTCGTCTGTCCCTCGTGAAGCGCGCGCCGGAGTTGGATCGGGGGCTCCGTCGAGCTCTCCTCGACCGACGCTGCGCCTGCCGCGTTTGCGTCGGCGGCACCGCTGCTGCTCGGCGGACGAGCGTCCGGCGAGCGGCTCGGACGGCTTGAGACGCAGGCTTGTGTCGCGAGGCCGCAGAGCAGCGAGGCGAGCACCGCCGGCAGGCTCGCGCGCGCTGCGGTCCTCGAGGTCGGGGCGCCCTGGCGCAAGGCGGTCGAGCCTCTCCGCGCCCAGTTCAGCGCGGCTGCCCTGGGCGGGGGGCGCTGGCGGCCTCGAGCGCGGCTATGACCTGCTCTTGGATCTCGCGCCGGTAGCGGCCGAGGTAGGCCTGCAGCTCGCGCGGGCTGAGGCGGTAGGCCAAGACCCAGTCCGCCCCGGCCTCTTGCCGGTGTCCGAGGTCGTAGCGCAGGGCGCCTCGCAGCATGAGCCCCTCCACGCTGTTGGGGTTGCGCTCGAGCGCGCGCTCGACGTCTTCGAGGGCCGCGTGGGGTTGGTCCGCGGCGTAGCGGCGCGTGGCGCGGTGTCGCAGCGCGCGCGCCATGGGGCGCGGCTCGGTCAGCGCGATCACGTCGTCGTAGGCGGCGAGGGAGGCTTCGCCCTCCCCCCGGTTGCCCGTGGCGTAGGCGCGCGCGAGGTAGGCCCGAGGGTGGTCGGGTTGGAGCTCGATCGCGCGGCTCGAGGCCTCGATCGAGCGCTCGAGGAAGCCCGGGTCCTTGGTCTTGAAATACTGGTCGCTGCGGCAGAAGGCGAGGCTGATGTACGCGTCGACGTAGTCTGGGTCGCGGGCCAGCGCCTCGAGCGCGAGCTGCTCGCCCTCGGGGTTCATGCCGCTGTGCGAGTGCCACACGGCCCCGGCGTTGAGGCCCACGGGGCCCTCGCGGTCGCGCTGCCAGAGCTCGCGCAGCTCCTCGAGCCCTTCGCGCTGCAAGGCGTCGCGCCACACCTTGCCGTAGGCCGCGACGTAGGCCGCCTGCAGGCCGAGGCGCCCCGGGCGCGAGGCCAAGCGTCCGGCGAGCTCGGTCGCGCGGGCGAAGCGACCGCGGCGGAAGTGCACGCTGGCCTCCTCCAGGCGCACCGCGTCGACCACCGCGGGGTCGCTCGCGACCCGCGCGGCGCGCTCGAGCAGCGCGAGGACGTCCTCGAGCTTGGCCCGCCCCCGCGAGCGCTCCTGGGCCCCCGCCAGCAGCTCCTGGGCGAGCCGATCCCGCAGCGTCGAGACGTCTTCTGCGAGGATCAAGGCCTGGATCGTGTCGTCGAGCTCCCGGGTCGCGAGGAGGTCCTGGGTCGCGTCGCTGACCCGCAGCTGCAGGTTCAGCCGGGCGAGCCGGGCCTTGCGCCAGGGCGCGAGGCTCGACGGGGGCGCGTCCTCGGCCACGAGTTCGCGCGCCGCGCGGGGGTCTCCGCGCTCGAGCGCGGCCTCGGCGGCGGAGAGCCCGGCGAGCAGCCCGAAGGTCCGCTCGAGCTCGGGGTCGCGACCGCCGACCTCGCGCGCGTGGTCGAGCGCGCGGCGGGCCTCGGGGAGGCTCCCCTTTTGCACCCAGGCCCGCGCCACGTCGA
>JAGQRJ010000751.1 GCA_020425635.1 Planctomycetota bacterium
CATTAAGGGAAGGAAGAAGCGAACGACGGCCCTGGAGCGCGTCGGCCCTGCGGACACGCGTGCTGCGAACTCGAGCGCTCCGACCGCAGGACCGACGCGCTCGCGGACCTTCCGTGTCCGCTCGCCATGGCCGCAGTCACACGTTGGCCCGCGAAGGCCACTCGCCCGCAGAGCTCGAGCGTCTCGCTCCGCCAAGCCGTCCTCCGCGTCCCTCCGCGTCTCTCCCGCGTCCTCTGCGTTGAGTACCGGCGTCGGCCTCGGTCTCGGACGGAGGGATTCACCGCGGAGGTGCCGAGGGCGCGGAGGGCTCGCAGCGGACGCGCCCGCCTGCTGGGCAGGAACGCCCGGCAGAGGTCGCGCCGGGCAGGAACGCACGGTCGCGTCGCGCCCGAATCCGTAGGGGCCGAGCTCGCCTCGGCCCGGACCGTCGCGCTGCGCGTCGCTCTGGCTCGCGCTGCGCCGAACCGCCGGGCGCCCGAGGAACGCAGGCCGACGCGTGTGCCTCGGGGTCCGGGCCGAGGCAAGCTCGGCCCCTACGAGCGGGCGGACCCGGCATCGACGCTCGGTCTCGGACTCGGTCTCGGTGAGATCAGTCCGCTTCGATCGGGGTCTTGGCGTGGGTGGGGTCGGGCAGCAGCGCTTCGCGGGCGCCGTGGAACTCGGCGTAGGGGTTCTCGCGGCCAGGGAGCTCGGCGTCTTCGGCGGCGAGGCCGTGGTAGGCGGCGGTGAGCACGGCGGGCCAGGCGACGTCGAACACGTGGCCGAGGGGCAAGAACGCGCCGGGGTGGCCGCTGAGGTTTCCGACGAAGGCGAGCAGGCTGGAGCCGATCGCGAGCACGAGGCCGTAGCTCAGGGCGAGGGCGGCGACGGTGGGCAGGTGCCCGCGCATGAGGCGCCAGGCTCGGCGCAGCGCGTCCATGGCGCCGCGCTGCTCGAGCACGACCACGGGCAGCGCGAAGCCCCCGGCGAGCCAGAGGGGCACGATCCCGCCCACGGCGCCGAGCACCAGCCACACCTGCAAGGGGCCCTCACCGAAGACCTGGCGCAGGCCGTAGCCCACGCCGCCGATCAGCACGGCGTAGGGCAGGTAGAACAGGCCGAGCAAGACGACGGCCACGCTGAACAGCGCGGGGGCGGTGGTCTTGAAACGCGCCCAGGCCTCGCTCAGCGCGGCGCGGAAGGGGACCCGGCGGTTGCGCAGCTGCATGTCGACGAACAGGCAGCAGCCGGCGGGCACCAGGAGCAGGTAGTAGGTGATGAACACCCCCGCGCCGCCGACGACGAGGCACGCCAGGGCCAGGTCGTCGCCCTCGGCCCAGGGGCGCGTCGGGTGCAGCGAGACGACGTCCAGCGCCCTCCAGCCGTAGAACAGCGGGAGCGAGAACAAGAGCAGTGAGCCGGCGAAGGAGAGCAGGTTCCAGGTCAGGACCCGGGGGAACACGCGCAACAGCGCGCCGAGGGCCGCCCCCCAGGCGGCGAACAGGCCGAAGTCCACGGGGATCGCCCCCCCGACCCCGCGCGCGCTCGCGCAGGGTTGGCAGAAGTGGTCCGCCGGGCGAGGCGCGGCGCAGGCTCCGCAGACGTAGGTCTGGCAGTCCTGGCAGCGCCGGGCGGCCTGAGCGCGGGGGTGGTTCACGCACACCGGCCCCTTGGCCAGGCGCAGGCGCCCGCTGTCGCGCACGACCGAGTCTTCGCGCGCGGGCACGACGAGCTCGGTCTCGCAGCGCGGGCAGCGCACGCGCTCGC
>JAGQRJ010000752.1 GCA_020425635.1 Planctomycetota bacterium
GGCCCCCGCGGAGCCGGAGGCGGACGCCGAGGCCCCCGCGGAGCCGGACCCGGACGCTCAGGCGCGGCAGCTCCTGGCGCTGATTCAGCGCGCGGCCGAGGACGTCGACGGCCGGCGCTACGCGACGGCGCTCGCGGCCTGCGAGCAGGCCCTCGCACTCGCGCCGGGGCACCCGACCGCGCTCCTGGTGCGCGGCACCGCGCGCTACAACCTCGGCCGCTACACGGAGGCGGTGGCGGACTTCGACGCCGCGATCCCCGCCGCGCCCCAGATCACGGCGCTCTACGTCAACCGCGGCATGGCCAAGCTCAAGCTCGACCGCAGCCCTGAGGCCCTGGTCGACTTCGAGCGGGCGCTGGAGCTCGAGCCGGGCAACCTCCTGGCGCGCACCAACCGGGCGGTCGCGCTGATCAACCACGACCGCTTCGAGGAGGCGCTGGAGGAGGTCGAGCAGGTGCTCGGGCGCGACCCCGAGCACCGACTGGCCCGCTTGAACCGCGCGATCGCGCTCAAGGCCCTCGGGCGCCCTGAGCAGGCGCTCGAGGACCTGGGCGTGCTCCTCGCCCAGGACCCCAGCGCGTCCCAGATCCTGCTCCTGCAGGCCTCGACCTTGCGCGCGCTCGGCCGCGGAGAGGAGGCGCTCGAGTCCTACGCGCGGCTGCTGCAGGCCGAGCCAGAGCACGCCACTGCCCTCTTCCAGCGCGCGCTGACCCTCGCCGAGCTCGAGCGCCACGAGGACGCGATCGCCGCCTACGACCGGGTCCTCGAGCTCTCTCCCGAAGACGCGACGGCGCACTACAACCGCGGGCGGGAGCAGGTCCAGCTCGGGCGCTACGCAGCGGGGCTCGTCGATTACGACCGCGCCCTCGCGCTAAAGCCCGGAGACAGGCGCATACTCTACAGCCGGGGTTACGCCTACGAGAAGCTCGGGCAGAAGGAGCGCGCGCTGATCGAATACGGCAAGGCGATCGAGGTCGACCCGGGCTACTCCCGGGCCTACTACCAACGCGGCATGGTGCTGCGCAGCATGAAGCGCCACGCCGCGGCGATCGCCGAGCTCGACAAGGCGATCGAGTTCGAGCCGGACCACTCCCGGGCGCTCCGCTGGCGGGGGTGGTCCAAGACCAAGCTCAGACGCTACGAAGACGCGCTCGCGGACTTCGAGCGCGTCGTGGAGCTCGACCCCGAGGACGCCGACGCTTACTACGACCGCGGCTGGTGCAAGCGCGAGCTCGGTCGCTACGCCGAGGCGATCTTGGATTTCGACCAGGTCCTGCGTCGGAGCCCCGAGGATCTTCGCGCCTACCGGCACCGGGGCCTCTCTCTGGAGCAGCTCGGCCGCCCCGACCAGGCGCTCGCCGACTACACCCGCGCGGTCGAGCTCGACCCGGGCTACGCCTACGGCTGGGTCACCCGCGGCGAGTTGCTGGCCGCGCTGGGGCGCCACGCCGAGGCCTGCGAGGACCTCAGCCGCGCGCTGAAGCTCGAGCCCAAGAACGTTCGGGCGCGTTATGCGCGAGGGCGCGCGCGGCTCGACCTCCGGGAGCCCGTACTCGCGATCGCCGACTTCCAGGCCGTGCTCACGCGCGACCACCACCACGAACTCGCCGCCGAGGGATTGCGCGCCGCCCTCGAGCTCGTAAGGCACCGCTGAAGCGCTCGCTCAGTCCCGCGGCACGAACACGATCGAGGCCGAGTTCACGCAGTGGCGCACGTTCTTCGCGGTCAGCTGCTCGCC
>JAGQRJ010000753.1 GCA_020425635.1 Planctomycetota bacterium
AGCTGCACGGTTGGCTCTCGCTCCTCGGAGGCAAGGGGCTCCTGCTCCTCCCCTGGGACGCGCTCCTCGGCGCGGGCTGCGGGGTCTTGCTCTCGCGCGCGCCGAACACGCTCCGCGGACAGCTCTATGTGGGCGCCGCGGCCGCCCTGGCCATGGGCACCAAGTTCGCGTGGGTCGTGCCCTCGGGGGCCCTCGAGGGGCTCAGCCTCCTGATCAGCTTCGTGTGCTCGGCGGGCTGCATGTTCGGCGCCGTGATCGGGGGCGGGGTCCTCGGGTTGAGCCTCGAGCAGCGCCTCGTGGAGTAGGCCGGGCGGCGGCCCGCGGGGGCCGAGGCCTCCCGGAAAATGGGGTAGGCTGAGCGCGTGACCTACGAAGAAGCGTTCCAGCAGCTCGAGGCCGTGCTCGGCAAGCTCGAGCAAGGCGACCTGCCCCTCGACGAGTCGCTGAAGCAGTATGAAGAGGGCGTGCGCGCGCTGCGCGCGTGCCGCGAGATCCTCGGCGCCGCGGAGCGGCGGATCGAGGAGCTGACCCCAGGGCCCGACGGGCCGCAGCTCCGCCCCGCGGGCGGCGAGGCGAGCGCATGAGCGAGCTCGAGGCGCGACTCGCGGCGCTCCGCGAACGGGTCGAGGCGGCCCTCGGGGAGTGGCTCCCGCTGCCCGCCGACGACCCCGGGCAGCTGTTCGCGGCCACCCGCTACAGCGCGCTCGAGGGCGGCAAGCGCCTGCGCCCCGCGCTCTGCCTGCTCGGAGCCGAGGCCGTGGGCGGCGACGTCGCGCGCGCGCTGCCCGCGGCCTGCGCGCTGGAAATGATCCACGTCTACTCGCTGGTGCACGACGACCTCCCGGCCATGGACGACGACGACCTGCGCCGCGGCCGGCCGACCTGCCACAAGGCCTACAGCGAGTGGCTCGCGATCCTCGTGGGCGACGGACTCCAGACCCGCGCCTTCGAGACCCTCGCGCTGGCCTACGCCGACGACCCGCCCCTCGGGCTCGACCTGGTGCGCCTGCTCGCCGAGGCCTCGGGCAACCTGGGCATGGTCGGCGGCCAGGTGCGCGACATGGCCGCCATGGGCCGCGACCTCGACGAGGCCGCCCTCGAGGCCGTGCACCGCGAGAAGACCGGGGCCCTGCTGCGCGCCGCGGTGCTCCTCGGCGCCCGAATCGGCGGCGCCCAGGCCAGCGACGCCAGGTTCCACGCCCTCGACCGCTACGCCCGCGCGCTGGGCCTCGCGTTCCAGGTGGCCGACGACATTCTCGACTGCACGGCGAGCACCGCCGAGCTGGGCAAGACCGCGGGCAAGGACGCCGAGCAGGGCAAGCTGACCTACGTCTCGCTGCTCGGGCTCGAGGGCGCGCGTTCCAAGGCCAAGGCCCTGGAGGCCACCGCGCTCGCCGCCCTCAGCGAGCTCGGCCCGGCCGCCGAGCCGCTGCGCCAGCTCGCCAGCTACGTGGTCGACCGCGGGGCGTGAAGCCCAAGGCGCAGCCCAAGCCCCGGCCGTTCACGGTGAGCGAGGTCATGCACCAGGTGCGGGCCTGCCTCGAAGACGGCTTCCGCCCCGTGTTCGTGCGCGGCGAGGTCGCCAACAAGAGCCGCCCCCGCAGCGGCCACCTCTACCTCACCCTGCGCGACGGCCAGTCGTCGCTGCGGATCGTGGCCTTCGCCTCGGTGGTCGAGCGCTCACCGCTCGAGTTCCAAGACGGCGACGAGCTCCACGTGTGGGGCCGGATCACGGCCTACCCGCGCAGCGGCGACGTCCAGCTCGTGGCCGACCGCCTCGAGCCGGCGGGCGCGGGCGCGTGGCGCGAGCAGAAGGAGCGCCTGCGCAAGCGCTTCGCCGCCGAGGGCTGCTTCGACCCCGCGCGCAAGAGGCCGATCCCCTTCCTGCCGCGCTCGATCGGGATCGTGACCTCGCCCACGGGCGCCGCGATCCGCGACGTGCTCTCGACCCTCGACCGCCGCTTCGGCGGCGGGCTGCGGATCGTGGTCGCCCCGACCAAGGTCAACGGCCTCGACGCCGCCCCGGGGATCGCCGAGGCGCTGCGCGACCTCGACCGCGCGGGGGGCTGCGACGTGATCCTGCTCGTGCGCGGCGGCGGGTCGCAGGAGGACCTCGCGGCCTTCGACACCGAGCCCGTGATTCGCGCGGTGGTCAACGCCAAGACCCCGATCGTGTGCGGGGTCGGGCACGAGACCGACGTGTCCCTCGCAGACCTCGCCGCCGACCGCCGCGCGCCGACGCCGACCGGCGCGGCCGAGGTCGCGGTCCCGGTCAAGCGCGAGCTGCAGGCGATCCTCGAGCGCCTCGAGCGGCGGCTCAA
>JAGQRJ010000112.1 GCA_020425635.1 Planctomycetota bacterium
CAGCCCCGCGCCCTGGGGGCCCTGGTCGCCTCGCGGCTCATGGTGGGCGTCCTCGTGCTGTGCGGCGCGGCGGCGCTGTGCGCGATCGCGCTCTCCCCCCGCTGCCCGCGGCGCGGCGGACGCTTCGCCCTGGGCGTCGCCGCGGTCGTCGAGCTCGGGGTGGGGGTCGCCCCCGCCGTCGTCACCGCCCCCGTGGCGCAGGTCCGAGGCGCGGCGCCGACGCCTGAGGCAGGCGCGGTCGCGACCCGGGTGCACTTCACCCCCTACCTGGCGCGCTACGCCCAGATCGAGCGCTTCGCCAGCCTGCCCGACTACGTCGGCTGGGCCTCGCGGGAGGCCCTCGTCGAGAACACCGCCCGCTGGCGCAACTGGGAGCACTTCCGCGGCACCGACAAGGCCTTCGCGCCGTGGCTCGAGCAGACCTACCTCATGGCCGAGAAGCTCCCAGCAGAGCCGCGCGTGCGCCTGCTCGCCGCGTGCGGCGTGCAGCGCCTCGTGAGCAACCTGCGGCCAGGCCCGGGGCTGCTCCACGAGCGCGACCTCGGGGGTGGGCTGCACCGATCTGCGCTGCGTGAGGCCTTCCCCCGCGCGTTCTGGGTCCCCGAGGGGCGCGTGGTCGACGCCCAGGCCGAGGCCGCGCGCGCGGTGTTCGCCGGCGGGGTCGACCTCGGCCGGGTGGCGCTGATCCCCAGCGCGGCGGCGCGAGAGACGCTGGCCCAAGCGGGCAACGCTGGCCCCCCGCCCCCCGACCTGGTTCCCGGCGAGCTCCCCGGCCCTCGCTGGAGCGCGACCCCCGCGGCGTGCGCGATCCGGTCGCACACGGCGACGGAGGTGCGCGTCGACGCACCGGGCGAGGCCGGCGTGGTGGTCCTGCTCGACGTGTGGTTCCCCGGCTGGACGGTCGAGGTCGACGGCGAGGAGCGGCCGCTGCTGCGCGCGAACTTCGCCTTTCGCGGGGTCGAGGTCGCCGCGCAGGACCGCGAGCTCGTGTTCCGCTACCGACCGCGACCGCTGCGCCTGGGCCTCTGCTTCACGGCGCTCGGCCTCCTCGCCCTGGTCGCCCTGAGCGGGGGTGGCGCGCTCCGGCGCAGGCTCGCGGGCTTCGGCGCAGGACGAACCGCTCCTGAGATTGGCGATAGGAAGGTGAAAAGCAGCCCCTGAGGGGGACCCCCGAACACAGGCTTTAGGCCGAGGCACCGGGGTTGCAAGTGGCAGCACAACACCGCAACCCAGGTTGGTTCATGAAGCGACTCCTCCTCACCCTGACCGCGCTCAGCGCGGTGCTCGCGCTCAGCGTCAGCAGCAGCGGCTGCAGCTCGAAGCGCCGCAGCAGCGCGTTCTCCACCAGCTCCAGCGTCACCAGCGGCAGCAACGGCGCGACGGGCAGCGGCAGCACCGCGGGCTCCTCGAGCTCGGGCTCGGCCGGGGTCAACAGCGCGGGCACCGCCGCCACGGCGACCGCGACCCCCGCCCCCCCGGCCGGGCTGATCGGCGGGACCGGGGTGTTCCTCGACGCCTCGGGTCGCCTGCCCGACACGAGCGCCAACGACTTCGCCGTCGCTGCGGGCGACCTCGACAAGGACGGCACCGTCGACCTCGTGTTCGGGGAATACGACGGACAGGCCCGGGTCTACCTCAACCAGAACAACCAGACCTTCGTCGCCATGGACGGCGCCTTCCCCGCCGTGGTCATGAAGTCGACCGACATTCAGCTCGTCGACATGAACAACGACACCTACCTCGACGCGGTCGTCGCGAGCAACTTCGAGCCGGTGCGCGTGTTCCTCAACGACGGCGCGGCGAACTTCGCGCTCTCGGTCATGGTCCCCGCGGCCAACGTCTCCTTCACCTACAAGGTCGCGATCGGCGACGCCAACGGCGACGGGTTCCCCGACGTGTTCCTCGCCAACGCCGGGCAGAACACGAGCGCCCGGGCCGAGAACCTGCTCTTCCTCAACGACACCCAGGGTGGCCTGGTCCCGGCCCCCGCCGGGACGCTCCCGGTGCAGAACGACGACACGATCGGCGCGCTCTTCGTCGACCTCAACGGCGACAAGAAGGACGACCTGTTCCTCGCCAACTTCGGTGTCCCCCACCGGGTCTTGATCAACGACGGCAACGGCGTGTTCGTCGACGAGAGCGCCGCTCGGCTCCCCGCCGGGCTCGTGACCGCGGGCACCGCGATCGCCGCGGCGGACTTCAACAACGACGGCTTCGTCGACGTGTTCGTCGCCAACGAGGGCCTGCCGGGCACCAACACGCCGCCCCCCGGCGAGGCCAACACGCTCTTGCTCAACAACGGCGCTGGGGTGTTCGTCGACATGAGCGCCGCGCTCCCCGCCCAGGCCGAGGCGACCTTCCACGTGCGCGCCTTCGACGTCGACGGCAACGGCTTCGTGGACCTCATGCTCTCGAACCTGCGCACGGTCCAGCGCCTCTACCTCAATCAAAACGGAACCTTCACCGACGCGACCGCCACGAACTACCCAGCGGTGAACCAGACCCCCTCCAACTCCTTGGGCCTGGTCGTCGCCGACTTCGACGGCAACCGCACCCCCGACGTGGTCTACGCCCGCCGTGGGGAGAAGCCGTTCTTGTTCCTCAACCCAGCCAAGTAACCCTCAACCCCTTCAAGCTCACCCGCCGAGGAGCTGGCCGACCACGCCGGGTGGATTTGTCTCTTCTTTCTCTCTTTCTCTCTCTCCACTCCATTTGCATTGGCCCCGAGCGGGGAGCTTCTTCGGAAGCTCCCCGCTCGTGTTTCTGCGTCGCGAAGAGGATCGCCGGGAGCGCCGGCGCCAAGTAGCATGCGGGGAGGAGGCAGCCCATGCCGAGCAACGACGGAGCGGACTACCGCCAGGCTCGCCGACGAGACACGGCGAGTCAGGGGAAGCCTCCCGAAGACGAGGGGCTGTTCTTCGGGGCCTCGCCGCAGCAGAAGAAGGAGCTGCGCGAGACCAAGGAGAAGCGCGCGATCAGCCTCGACGACCTCGACCTCGACGCCCTGGATCGCGAGCGCTTCGGCGCGGGCGAGAAGGTCGGCCAGAGCATGCGCCTGATCGACATGGCGATCGGCGAAGAACCTGCCGTCGCTCCAGGCAAGCCCCCAGCGGCGCGCAGGCCCGTGCGCGGAGCGCCTCGCCCCGGACCAGGGC
>JAGQRJ010000754.1 GCA_020425635.1 Planctomycetota bacterium
GCTGGCGCGCGGTTGGCTCCGCCCAGTCGGGCGGGGGGGGCTGGCTCGCGGGTCGCTCCGCGGAGTCGGGGGGCTCGCTCCGCGCAGGGGGATTTCCGGGCCTGAGGGAGGTCTTCCTGCGACTGGGGGCTGCGCTTCGCTTCCCAGGCGATACACTCCCCACCGCAGCCCCGTCCGCGCTTTCAACGCGGCGGGGATTGGGCATAATGACCGCCGCCTACCGGAGCGAACGACACCTATGGAAAACCTCGAGTCCGTTCTCAAACCTGAGCATGTGTTGTTGGGGGTGGAGGCTGCGTCGAAGCCCGACGCGATCAAGCGCCTGATCCAGCTGCTGGTCGACGGCGGCGCGGTCAAGGCGGCCGACCAGGACGCGGTGTTCGACGCGGTCATGGACCGCGAGTCGCGCGGCTCGACCGGCCTCGGCGAAGGGATCGCCGTGCCCCACGTGCGCGACTGCAAGCACGTCGACGGCCTGGTCGCGGCCTTCGGGCGCTCCGACGAGGGCGTGCCCTTCGAGGCGATCGACGGCAACCCCGTGCACCTGATCTTCCTGATCCTCGGCGGGTCGGGCACGAGCGAGGCCCACACCCAGTTCCTGCGCACGCTCGCGAGCCTGCGCCAGCACGAGCACTTCTTGCGCTTCCTGCGCGACGCGCCCGACGAGGCCGGCGCCTGGGACACGATCAAGGAAATGCTGGAGAGCCTGGCATGAACGCGGGCGGCGGCGAGGAGGTCGTGCAGGCGGTCATCCTGCGCAACCGCTACGGGCTCCATGTGCGCCCCGCCACGACGATCGCTCAGACCGCCAAGGACTTCGTGTGCGACATCGCGTTGATCAAGGACGAGAACGAGGTCGACGCCAAGAGCATCTTCAGCATGCTGACCCTCGGGGCCGAGCAAGGCTCGGAGTTGACCCTCCGCGCGCGAGGGGTCGACTCCGCCGCCGCGGTGGCGAAGCTGGCCGACGTGATCCAGAGCTTCGACGTCAACGACTGAGTACGATCAAGGAGAGCTGCCGTGTCCAGTGAGCGCCACAAGCCCGCGACGTCCAACGTGAACTCGCTGGCAACCCCCTCGGACCTGGGCGGGAAGCCCGGCGCTGCGGTGGCTTCGACGCGCGCCCAGCGCGCCGACGGCGAGGCCCACGCCGGCCACACCGACCGCGAGCTGCCCCCGGTTTACACCTTGCAGTTTCGCGGGGGCGAACTCGTCGAGCTGACCAAGGACCAGCGCTACGCGGACCAGGTCGTGATCCGGGCCGGCGAGCGGGGGAAGACGCTTCACCCGAGCAGCCAAGCGGCGAGCTGGGTCGTGCTCTTCCCCAGGATCAGCTCCTCGAAACCCTACGTGGTTCCCGAGTGGCTGCTCTCGCGGGTTTAGGCGACCCTCGGGCGCCCTCCCTCGGCCGCGCACACGGTCGAGGCGGAGCGTGATCCTCCCCCGCCTGGCAGAGCTGGCCGCGGGGGCTCGCGTCCATGAGGGCAGCGAGCACACCGTGATCGTGCTCGCGCCTTCGCGGCGCAGCGCCTCCACCCAGGCCGCGGAGGCCGTGGCAGGGCTGATTCGCGTGTCTCCCGACGAGGGTCGGCGGCGGCTCGCGATCAGCTACCCCGAGCCGCTGGTGCTCCTCGAGCAAGACACGGCGAGCGACGCCCTGCGCGCCCTGCGCGAAGCCGGGGTCGAGGCCTTCGACGTCCCCGCCAGCGAAGCCCTCGTCGCCCCCAGCGTGTTCGAGGTCGAGCACGTCGACGCCGGGGAGGAGGCCTGGAGCTTTCGCGACCGCGCCGGCAAGACCCGACAGCTGGGGCGCGCGGCGCCCCGCTTCGTGGCCCAGGGCCAGCGCCTCGAGGTGCGGGACAACGGGCGGCGGCGCAGCGAGCCGATCGCGATCGTGTTCCAGCCCAGCGGCGACCCGCTGGTGCTGACCTCGTTTTCGCTGCGCAGCGGGCCGGTGGGGCGGACGCCCCCCCAGCGCCTGCAAGCGCTCGTCGAAGAGCTGGTTACGCCGCCAGGGCGCGGGGTCACGATCCCGGGCTGCAGCGCCCCGGCGCTGCTGGCGCCCGAGCGCGAGGGGGTGCGCAGCAACACCCTGAGCCTGGCGCTGGCGGCGCGCCTGCTGCGCTGGCGCGCCGAGCAGGATTCCTTGGGGTAGCTTCCCCGGGCGTGTTAACGTGTTGGGCCACGTGGCCAGCAGGCCCGGACGCCGGGCCTCCAGCCCGGGAGATTCAAGAAGGAGACGGGACGTGAAGGAGCTCAAGCAGATCGCTCCGCTGCCCCAGCCCCAACAGCGCCAACGGTCTTACAGCTACTCGCCCTATCACCGGGCAGCCGAATACGTGGGGATCGTCAGCTTCTTCGTCTTGCTCGGGCTCATGGGGCACGAGGCCTACGCGGCCCTGACCACGACCATGACCGCCCAGGCCTGGTGGATCCTCGGCGGCGGCATCCTGGGCGGAGTCCTCGCCGCCGACTTCGTGTCGGGGCTGTTCCACTTCCTCGCCGACAACTTCGGCAACGAGGAGCTCCCGATCCTGGGGCCGAACGTGATCCACCCCTTCCGGGAGCACCACGTCGACCCCAAGGCCATGACCAAGCACGACTTCGTCGAGACCAACGGCAACAACTGCCTGATCTGCGTCCCCGTGCTGATCGCGTTCTACACCCTGCTCCCGCTGCAGGCGAACGTGTGGATGGTGCTCTTCGCCACCTTCTGGGTGTCGCTGAACCTGGGCGTGTTCATGACGAACCAGATCCACAAGTGGGCGCATATCGACGACCCCCCGGCGTGGGTCGCCAGCCTCCAGGCCTGGCACCTGGTGCTCCGCCCGGATCACCACGAGGTGCACCACACCCCGCCGCACAAGAGCTACTACTGCATCACCACCGGCTGGCTGAACGCCCCCCTGGCGGCGATCCACTTCTTCCCGCTGCTCGAGAAGTTCCTCCGCCGCTGGACGCCGATCGCCCGCATCGACGAGCCGCGCCGGCGTCGCGCCGCGCAGTAGGGCGGGGCCGCGGCAGCGGCGCCTGACTCTTCCTTACCTCTCCTTCCGATTCGCGCTCCGCGGGGCGTGAGCAAAGCGAGTACGCATGTCTACCGTCTTGATCACCGGCGCGAGCCGGGGCCTGGGTCTCGAGTTCGCCAAGCAATACGCCGCCGACGGCTGGGACGTGATCGCCACTTGCCGCACCCCAGACACGGCCAGCGAGCTGCAGGCCCTGGCCGCCGCGAAGGGGTCGGTCCGGGTCTTGCCCCTCGACGTGAGCGACGCGAGCTCGATCGGCGACCTCGCGTTCAAGCTCATGGCCAGCTCGATCGACGTGCTGATCAACAACGCGGGGGTCTTCGGCGACCGCGCGGGCTTCGGCTCGGTGGACTACGACGTGTGGGCCAACACCCTGCGCGTGAACACCATGGCGCCGCTCATGATCGCCGAGCAGCTCGTGGATCAGGTCGCGCGCGGCCAGCTCAAGGTGATCGCCCAGGTGACCTCGAAGATGGGCAGCATCGCCGACAACACCAGCGGCGGGATGTACGTCTACCGCTCGAGCAAGGCCGCGCTGAACATGGTCAACAAGAGCCTGGCGCTCGACCTGGCCCCGCGCGGGATCACCTGCGTCGTGCTGCACCCGGGCTGGGTCGCCACCGACATGGGCGGCGCGGGCGCGCCGCTCCAGCCCGAGCCCTCGGTGCGCGGCATGCGCGCCGTGCTCGCCGGGTTGACCCCGGCTCAGAGCGGGAAGTTCTTCAACTACGACGGGGCCGAGCTGCCCTGGTAGCGCTCACCCGGGCGGGAGCACCTTGTCCGGGTTCAGGATCCCGTGGGGGTCGAAGCTGGCCTTGATCCCGCGCTGGAGCGCGAGGTTCGCCGGCGAGAGCTGCAGCCCCAGGAGCCCGCGCTGGATCCAGCCGATCCCGTGTTCGCCCGAGATCGTGCCGCCGAGCTTCACGATCGCGTTCACGACCGCCGGGCCGGTCTGCTCGAGGGCGGCGGCCCAGGCCTCCGCGCTGAGCGCGTCGCGGAGCACGTTCACGTGCAGGTTCCCGTCGCCGGCGTGGCCGTAGCTCAGGGCGCGCAAGCCCAGCGGCTCGAGCACCGCGTCGATCGCCCGCAGCGCGTCGGGCATGAGGGCGCGGGGCACGGCGACGTCGTACTCGCGGTAGTCGCCCTGGCTCTTCACGGCCTCGCCCATGCTGCGGCGGATCCCCCACAGCTCGCGCGCGCGCTCCGGGGTCCCGGCCAGGAGCACGTCCTCCGCGCCGACCTCGAGGCACACCTCGCCCAGGCGCAGAGCGTCGCGCTCGACGTCGTCGTCGTGGAAGCCGTCGACCTCGAGCAGGAGCGAGGCCGCCGCCTCGGAGATCTCGCGGGGGAACTTCTTGCCGAGGTGCTCCTCGGTCGCGTTGAGCGCGGCCTGGGACAGCAGCTCGCAGGCCGAGGGCGTGATCCCCGCCTGGAAGATCCGGCTCACCGCCTGGGCCGCCTGGTCGAGGGTGGGGAAGGGCGCCATCAGCGTCTTGTTGAGCGGGGGCAGCGGGATCAGGCGCAAGGTGGCCTCGGTGATGATCCCCAGGGTGCCCTCGCTGCCCACGAAGAGCTGGGTCAGGTTGTAGCCGGTCACGTCCTTGTAGAGCTTGCCGCCGGTGCGGATCACCTCCCCCGAGGCGAGCACCACCTCCAGCCCGAGCACGTAGTCACGGGTCACCCCGTACTTCACACAGCGCGGCCCGCCCGCGCACTCCGCGAGGTTGCCGCCGATCACGCAGGACCCGCGGCTCGCGGGGTCCGGCGGGTAGAACAGGCCCTTGGCCTCGACCGTCTCCTGGAAGGTCTGCGTCACGATCCCCGGCTGCACCACCGCCACCAGGTTCGCCTCGTCGAGCTCGAGGATCTCGTTCATGCGCCGGGTCGAGAGCACGATCCCGCCGCGCACCGGGATCGCCCCGCCCGAGAGCCCCGTCCCGCCGCCGCGCGCCACGATCGGCACCTGGTGCTTGGCGGCGAGGCGCACCACCGCCTGGACCTCCGCGGTGCTCCCGGGGAACACCGCGACCTCGGGCCACACGTGCAGGTCTTCGGTCTCGTCCCGGCCGAAGGGCTCGAGGCGCTCGCGGTCGGTGAACACGTGGTCGGCGCCGAGCGCGGCCTGGAGGGCCTGGATCAGATCCGGTGAAACGGCTTGCAGGGTCGCGGTCACGAGGGCCTCCTGGCGGCCTGCATGCTACACGGTCTTAGGGCCCTGGCTCTGGCTCGGTCTCGGTCTCTGGCTCTGGCTCTGGCTCTGGCTCTGTCTCTGTCTCTGTCTCTGGGCCTCGGCGTCGGAGTCGGAGTCGGCGTCGGCGTCGGCGTCGGTGTCGGACTCGGCCTCGGACTCGGTGTCGGCCTCGGACCCTGCGTCGGCCTCGGTCTCGGCGTTCAAACCAGGCGGTCGGGGATCGGCTCGCCTTGCAGGTAGGCGGCGACGGCGCGGGCGGCGCCGAGCTCCATGGCGCGGCGGCCGGCGTCGGAGCAGGAGCCCATGTGCGCGGTGAGGATCACGTCGTCGCGCGCGGTGAGCGGTCCCTGGTAGGGCTCCTCGGCGTAGACGTCGAGGGCCGCGCCGGCGAGCTGGCCGGCCTCGAGGGCGTCGCAGAGCGCGGGCTCGTCGACGAGCTCGCCGCGGGCGGTGTTGATCAGGTAGCTCCCGGGGAGGAGCTGGGCGAGGTGACTCGCGTCGAACAGGCCGCGGGTCTCGGGGGTCAGCGGCACGTGCAGGCTGAGGACCTCGCTGCGGGCGAGGAGCTCGGGGAGCTCCACGACCTCGACCCCGGCGGCGGCGGCCCGGGAGGCGGCCGCGGGGTCGACGTCGCAGCCGAGGAGGCGACAGCCGAAGGGCGCGAGGAGCTTCGCGACCCGGCTCCCGCAGCGACCGAGGCCGAGCAGGCCGACCGTGCGCTCGCGCAGGAGCCAGCCCGTGCGGCGCGACCAGTCGCCGCCGCGGATCGCGCGGTCGGCGGCGAGCACCTGGCGCAGGAGGCTCACGATCAGGCCCACGGTGAGCTCTGCGACGGAGTCGCTCGGGCCGTCTGGGGTCCAGGAGACCTGCACACCGCGCGCGCGGCAGAGCTCGAGGTCGATCCCGTCCAGGCCGACGCCGGTGCGCGCGATCAGGCGCAGCTCGGGGGCGGCGTCGAGGACGTCAGCGGAGTAGCGCTCGGTGCTCGCGATCACGACCTCGGCGCCGGGGAGCAGCGCCTTGAGCTCGTCGGGGGTCAGCTTGCGCTCGTGCGGGTTGAGCACCAGCTCGCCGCCTGCCCGCGCCACGACCTCGCGCGGGGTCGGGTCGAGGTGGCCGAAGGGGTGGGTCGAGGCGAGCACGCGCCTCACTTGAGGCGCACCCGCACCCGCGAGACCCGCCGCTCGTCGGCCTCGGTCACCACGAACGAGGTCCCGTTGAGGGTCACCTCGTCGCCGGCCTTGGGGATCCGGCCGAGGCGCAGGGCGACGTAGCCGCCCACGGTCTCCACGTCTTCGTCCTCGGGGACCTTGGTCCCGTATTCCTCGTTGAGCTCGTCGATGTGCAGCTTGGCGTCGACGTCGATCACGTTCGCCGAGAGCCGACGCACGGGCACGTCGGGGCTGTCGTGCTCGTCGTCGATCTCGCCGATCAGCTCCTCGATCAGGTCCTCGATCGTGACCAGCCCGGCGGTCCCACCGTATTCGTCGGCCACGATCGCCATGTGGATCTTGCGCGTGCGGAACTCCTTGAGGAGGTCCGCCACACGCTTGGTCTCAGGGACGAAGAAGGGCTTGCGAAACAGCACGCGGGGGTCGGCCTCGGGGTCCGCGACCGCGGCCAGGAGGTCCTTGACCATGAGCACGCCCACGATCTTGTCGACGCTCCCGTCGTAGACGGGGAGGCGGCTGCGCTTGTATTCGATCGCCTTGGCGACCAGGGTCTGCTGGTCGTCGGCGGCGTCCACCGCTTGAATGTCGATCCGCGGGGTCATGACCTCGGTCACGTCCACGTCGCGGAACTCCATCAGGTTCTCGATCACCTCGAGCGACGCCTGGTCGATCAGGCCCTCGTGCTCGCCGACGCGGGCCGCGGCGAGGATCTCGTCCTTGATCTCCTCTTCCTTCTCCAGCCCGCGCACGTTGAACAGGCGCCAGGTCAAGACGTAGACCCCCTGGGCCAGCCAGCTGACCGGCGCCATGAGGCGCTCCAGGGGGCGCAGCAGCGGACGCAGGCGGAAGATCAGCTCTTCGGCGCGCCGCTCACCGAGGGCGCCAGGCACCAGGGAGCCGAGGATCACGAACAGCAGCACGCCGAGGCCGACGACCTTGCTCGACGCCAGCAGCCACGCGCTCGGCGGGATCGGGGCCGCGGCCTCGCGCAGGGTGCGGGCGATCGTGGCCCCCGTGAGCGCCACCGTCCCGCACAGCAAGAGCAAGACGCGCAGGGTGCCGAGGGTCAGCGCGAGCTGGTCGAAGCCCGCCGCCAGGGATTGAAACGGCTTCACCGTCGCTTCACGGCCTTCCAGCAGCTCTTCGCAGCGGCTCAGGCTGAAGTTGCGAACCGCTCCCAGGAGGAGGGAGAGAAAGGCGAGGCCAGCCGCCGAGGCACCGACCGTGATCCACGCAGCGCGTTCCATTGTCGGTTCGAAGCCTAGAAGGGCCGGAGGCCAATTACAAGAGATTCGCCATAAGCCGATTCGTGCCCGGGGCTCGTGGAGCCATCCGCTCGGTTGACGGGCTCGTCGGGCTCACCTACGATTCCTATTAGAGCGCTTTGCAGCTTACACTTAGCGCTCGACCGCGGAAGCCCAGCGCCTGCGGCTGATTGGGGGTGAGCCCGAGCAGCTCCGCTGCGAGGGCGAGGGGGCCTCGGAGAGGCCCCCCGAAAAGGGAGGCTCGTGTCCACAGATCGGGAGCCTAATTCGCCACGCCGGAGGGGCAGCGAGGAGCCGCAGGAGCCTCGGCCGCCGCGCAACGTGTTCGGGATCCTGTTCCTCCTGTTTGGGGTGCTGTTCCTGGTCGCGGTCGCCAGCCGTGACGACTTCGGCGTCGGGCCCGCGGCCAGCGGAGAGCTCGACCTCGGGACCTACGAGGCGTTGCTGAAGCGCAACGAGATCGAGGAGATCTCCTTCGTCGACATGCACGCGACGATCGTGCTCCGCCCCGGAAACCTCCAGGGCGACGCGAAGCCGCTGACCCGCACGCTGAACTTCCCCTCGCAGGAGCTCGCGACCTTCGAGTACGAGCGCGCGCGCAACCTGCTGAGCCCCGACGAGAACCTGCGCCCGATCACGACCAAGGTCCTGATCGACCACGGGAACACCTTCCTCTACCAGCTCGTGCTGTGGTTCCTGCCCTCGCTGCTCCTGATCGGGGTGCTCTACTTCTTGTTCTTCCGGCAAATGCGCGGGCCCGGCGCGCCGGGGTCGCTGATGAACTTCGGCAAGAGCAAGCACCGCGTCGCCAGCGAGGGCACCGGCGTGACCCTCAAGGACGTGGCCGGGATCGACGAGGCCCGCCAGGACATCGAGGAGATCATCGCGTTCCTCAAGAACCCGCAGAAGTTCGTGCGCCTCGGTGGGCGGATCCCCAAAGGGGTGCTGCTGGTCGGCCCGCCCGGCACCGGCAAGACCCTGCTCGCCAAGGCCACCGCCGGCGAGGCGGGGGTGCCGTTCTTCTCGGTCAGCGGCTCCGACTTCGTCGAAATGTTCGTGGGCGTCGGCGCCAGCCGCGTGCGCGACCTGTTCGAGAAGGCCAAGGAGAACTCACCCTGCATCGTGTTCCTCGACGAGGTCGACGCCGTGGGCCGTCGCCGCGGGAGCGGGCTCGGCGGCGGCCACGACGAGCGCGAGCAGACGCTGAACCAGATCCTCGTCGCCATGGACGGCTTCGACACCGACCGCGGGATCATCGTCATGGCGGCCACCAACCGCGCGGACATCCTCGACCCTGCGCTCACCCGCCCGGGGCGCTTCGACCGGCAGATCGTGATCGGACTGCCCGACGTCGAGGGCCGCGAGAAGATCCTCAACGTGCACGCGCGCGGGAAGCCCCTCGCCGCCGACGTCGACCTGCGGACCCTCGCCCGGGCGACGGTGACCTTCAGCGGCGCCGAGCTCGAGGCCTTGCTCAACGAGGCGGCGCTCATGGCCGCCATGCAAGACCGCGACCAGATCTTCATGGTCGACCTCGAGGAGGCGCGCGACAAGGTCCGCTGGGGCCGCCAGAAGCGCAGCCAGAAAATGGCCGAGGAGGAGCTGACCGCGACGGCCTACCACGAGGCCGGACACGCGGTCGTCGCGGCCCTCGTCGACGGCTGCGATCCGCTGCACAAGGTGACGATCGTGCCCCGCGGCATGGCCCTGGGCCTGACCATGTCGCTGCCCGAGCAGGACGTGCGCAGCTTGACCAAGAAGCAGATCCTGGCGCGGATCGCCATGGCCTACGGCGGGCGGATCGGCGAGGAGGTCTACACCAAGGACCTCTCCACCGGCGCCTCCAACGACATTCAGCAGGCCTCGGAAATGATCCGGCGCATGGTCACCGAGTGGGGCATGTCCGACTCCATGGGCGTGCTCAAGTATGGCTCGCCGCCCGATCAGGACGCGCTCTTCCTCGGGCGGGATCTGGCGCGGAACCAGCCGATCTCCCAGGCGACCCTCGAGGCGATCGACGAGGAGGTGCGCAAGATCTCCGACGAGCAGTTCCAGCGCGCCTACTCCACGATCCACGACCACATGGACGGGCTGCTGGCCGTGGCGCAGGCGCTGCTGCGCTACGAGACCCTCAACGGAGTCGAGGTCGCCTCGCTCCTCGCGGGCAACGCCCTCGACCGCGAGGCCCCCGCGCCGACCCTGTTCTCGGACCCGCCGACCCCGGCCGTGACGCCGATCCGCGACGAGGCCGGCGCGCGCGCCGAAGCCGAGGAGGCCCCGGAGAGCGAGCCGGTGGGCCCGATCGTGATCACCGAGCCCGAGAAGCCCCCGGTCCCTGCCAACGAAGGTCCTGAGCCGACCGGCGCGCTGACCCGGACCGAGGAGCCCGAGCGCCGGGGCGTCGGCGGAACCCCGGCGGCGGATTCGCCGGGCGCGGAGGGCGGCGGGGCGTGAGCGCTGGTTCGCCCGAGGGCGAGCCTCTGAACCCAGAGCCCGCGCCTCCGGGGGCTCCTGCACCCGCCGAGCCAGCCCTTCCCCTCGGCCCCGCCCCCCCCGACCCCGTCGACCTCCCGTCGCGGGCGAGGGGCCTCCTGCGAGGGCTCGGGCACGAGGTGTGGGCTGGCCCCGCGGTGCTGCTTGCGGTGTGGGCGCTCGTGCCGACCCACCCCGACACGCAGCAGGCCTGGGGCGCCCTCGAGCAGCCGGGGGTCCCGCTCAGCGCCCGTCTGGGGGCGTGGCTGCTCCAGCTCGGCCTGCTCGCTGGGCTGAGCGCGCTCGGGCTCGCGCTCGGGGCGCTCGCGAGCTTTGCCTGGGGGGGCAGCCTGGCGATCGCGCGGTGGCGTCCAGGGGCCTGGGTGCGCTGGAGCTTGGTGGGGGCCACCGTGTTGGTCCTCGACGGCTGGCTCGTCTCGGCCTCCATGATCCGGCACCCGCACCCCTACGCGTTCTGGTTCCATGAGCGCGGGGGGCTTCTGGCCGCCTACCAGCAAGCGCTCACCACCGGCGCCTACCGCAGCGCGGGGGTCCTCGGGTGGGGCGCAGGGTTCCTCGCCGGGTGGCTCGGCCTGGTGTTCGCCCTGCCGCGCGGGCGGCGCTATGGGGCCGAGGCGCTGGCGCGTCGCTGGCGCGGGCTCGCGGCGGTGGGCGCGTTGGCCTGCGTGGGGCTGCTGCTGACCAGCGGCCGGCGGGTGCGCCCTTGGCCGGAGGCGACCGCCGCGGGCAGCGCGCGCGAAGACGAGCGCCCGAACGTGCTCGTCCTCTGCGTCGAGAGCCTGCGCGCCGACTGCGTCGACCCGCAGATCGCGCCCACCCTCTACGCGCTGGCCCAGCGCGGGGTGTGGTTTCGCAACGCGCACGTCTCGTGTCCGCGCACGACCCAGGGCCTGACCTCCCTGCTCACGGGGCGCTGGCCTCGGAGCCACGGCCTCCGCCACATGTTCCCGCCGCGCGCGCAGCGTCAGGCGCTCGGCCTCACCTTGCCGCGGGCCCTCGCGGCGTCGGGCTATCGCACGGCGTGCTTCGCCGACGACGCCTACGGTCCGCTGGCGCTCTTCGACTACGGCTTCGCGAGCAAGCCGCCCGAGCTCGGGGGGATCGCGAGCGTGACCGTGCGCTCGCACCTCCTGCGGCGGGCGCTGCCGCTCATGCCCCTCACCACCTCTGGGCCCGCGCACGACGCGCTGCCCTTCCTCGACTCGGACTGGTTCGCCAACGACCCGGAGCGCCAGGCTCAGGAGATCGGGGACGCCCTCGCGGCCTGGGGGCAGGGGAGCCCGTGGTTCGCGTTCGCGTTCTTCAGCGGACCCCACATGCCCTACGCGGCCCCCGAACCCTACTACCGGCGCTTCACCGACCCGCGCTACCCAGGTCCGAGCCGCTACGGCTTCTCGTGGCAGGTCAGCGACGCGCCCTTCGACCAGCGGCAGATCCGCGGGCTCTACAACGGGAGCGTCTACGCGGCGGACCGCGCGCTGCGTGCCGTGCTCGAGCGCCTGGAGCGCGAGGGCCTGGAGCGCAAGACGATCGTGGTGGTCCTGGGGGACCACGGCGAGCTCATGCACGAGGCCAACCGGGGCTACGGGCACGGGGATCACCTCTTCGCCGACGCGCAGGTGACCACCGCCTTCGCGCTCTACGACCCGCGCTCGGCGACGCCCCACTCGGTGCCCGGGATCGTCCGCGACATCGACCTCGCGCCGACCCTCGCGAGCCTGTGCGGGGTCGAGCTCCCAGGCGCAGACGGGGTGGACCTCGGGCCCCTGTTGCGCGGAGAGGTCGCCGACCTCGACCTCCCGGCGTTCTGCGAGTCGGGCTACGCCTGGGAGACGCGCTTCATGCGCTCCCTCGAAGACGCGGTCCCCTTTCCCCGCTACCCCTCGTTCCTCCAGTACGAAGACGGTGACGTGTGCCTGAAGCCGGAGCTCGAGCCGCTGGCGCGGCTCGTCAAGCACCGCAGCCTGTGCCGCGGGCGCTACAAGCTCTGCTACATGCCCACCCTGCGCGGAGAGCAGCGCGGGGCGCGCTGGTGGCTGTTCGACGTGGTGGCGGACCCCCTGGAGCTGCGTGACCTCTCGGCGGAGCTTCCCGAGGTGCGGGCCGCGCTCGAGGCCGAGCTGCGCTCCTGGCTCACGGCCGACGGGTCACGCTTCGAAGACGGCTGGGTGCTCGACGCCACGTCGCGGGCCGAGTGAGGCGCGCCTACTTGCCCATGGGGGCGAGGTTCGCGGGGAGCTGACAGGTGGTCGTGTTCAGCGAGATCGACGCCTCCTGGGTGTAGTAGACCGCGCCGCGCATGTTGATCGCGAAGTAGAGGTCCCCGGAGGAGCCGGGCGAGACCGGGTTGGCGACGGCGAACCAGAGGAACTCGGAGTTGAGGGCGCTCGGGCCAGCCTGGAACAGGTAGCCCGCCCTTTGCCCGCTGCCGAGCACGTCGTCGATCAAGTTCATGTTCGCGAGCTCGGTCAGGGTCCCGTAGTCGAAGAGGTTGTCCTCCTCCTTGTCGTTCTCGCGGAACAAGGTCTCGGCGGTCGAGATCGTCTTGAGCGCGGTGATCGCCGAGGCGTGGTTGCCGTGCTTGCGGGCTGCGATGAGGTTCGGAATCGCGATCGCGGCAATGACCGAAATGATCGCGATCACGATCATGAGTTCGATCAGAGTGAAGGCTCGTTTGCAACGCAATGTAGGCTCCTCTGGAACTCTAGGATAGCGACTTCGGCTGGGGCACGCTGTGGGGATACACGATCGCCTTGATCCACCGCGGGGGAGGCTTGGCGGTGTTCAGGATCCCCGGGCCGACCTCCTCCAGGGGGATCCGGTGGGAGACCAGGCGATCCACGGGGACGGTGCCCGAGCGGATCAACTCCAAGGCGATCCGGGTCTCACGGGCGGCGCAGGAGTAGCTGCAGGTGAGGCTGATCTCGCCGAAGTAGAAGCGGTGCAGCGGGATCTGACCGAGGGTGCCCGGAGCGTAGGGCGAGAACAGCACCACGGACCCGCCTGGGGCCACGACCTCGCAGGCCTGCTCCAGCGCGGGGAGGCTCCCCACGCCCACGATCACGTGGTCGGGCCCGCGCCCGCCGGTGACCTCGCGCAGGCGCTCGACGTAGTTCGCCTCGCGGGGGTCGAACACGTGGTCGAAGCCCCAGGCCAGGCCCAGGTCCCGGCGCTCGGCGGTGAAGTCGCTGCCGAGGAGTGAGCCCGCGCCGATCGAGCGCGCGTAGGCCCCGTCCATGAGCCCCATGGCCCCCAGCCCGATCATGAGCACGCTGTCGCCGGGGTTCAGGCGGAGCTTGTCGACGGCGCGCACGCTGCACGCGAGGGGCTCAATGAAGGTCGCCGCCTCGAAGCTGACCTCGTCGGGCAAGACGAGGGTGTCGCGCTCGACGTTCTCCGCGGGGACGCGGACGAACTCGGCGAACCCGCCGGGGTCCAGGCGGCTGCTGCGGAACAGCGCGCAGTTGGTCTCGTAGCCGCGCCGGCAGTGGTGGCATTCGCCGCAGGACACGTGGTGGTGCACGAACACGCGCTGGCCGACCTCGACCCGGCAGCCGGGCCCGGTGTCGACCACGACCCCTGCGGGCTCGTGCCCCAGCACCGCCGGGGCCTTCTGGTCCACGTACCACGAGCAGGCGTCGCTGCCGCAGAGGCCGCAGGCCTCCACGCGCACCATGGCGTCGCCGGGCTGCAGGGCGGGGAGCTCCACCTCGGCGACCACGGTCTCGTTGAACGACAGCGTGCGGGCGACCTTCATGGGTTCGCTCCCGGGACGACCGCGAGCTTGACCTCGTCGCGGCCGTTCGACAGCGCCTCCAAGGTCTCGGCGATCGCCGCCAGGGGCGTCTCTCCGGTGACCAGGGGGCTGAGGTCCAGCGTGTTTTGCAGCAGCAGGTCCAGCGCCCGGCGCACGGCGCCGGGGGTGAAGTGGAACGCGCCCTTGAGGGTCAAGGCGTCGTAGTGGACCCGGCGCGTGTCGAGGGCGGCGGTCGAGCCTCCCGGGCAGCCGCCGTAGAACAGGACCTCGCCGCCAGCGCGGACCATGGCCACCGACTGCTCCCAGGCGTCGGTGCGTCCCACGCACTCGACCACGGTGCAGGGGCCCTCGCCTCCGACCGCGGCGCGCACGGCCTCGGGGACGTCGCCCTCGATCTCGGCCAGGTCGAGCACGAGGTCCGCGCCCAGCGCGCGCGCGGCGGCCAGCCGGCGGGGGCGCTTGCCGAGCATGGCGACGCGGACCCCGCGGCGCTTGAGCAGGCTCACGTAGAGCAGCCCGATCGGGCCCGCGCCCATGACCAGGGCCGTCTCGGTGCGGGTGAGGTCCAGGCGCTCGACCCCGGCGACCACACAGGCGAGCGGCTCGAGGAGCGCGCAGGTCGTGAGCGGGAGCCCAGGGGGGCGGAGGAACACGTTGCGGCGCACCACGTGCGCGGGCAGCAGGAGGTAGTCGGCGAAGGCCCCGAAGGCCATGGTGCTGCCGTCTATGTGCAGGCAGAGGTTCTCCAGCCCGCGGACGCAGCGCGCGCACTCGCCGCAGGGGGCCGAGGGGGCGGCCACGATCGGGTCGCCCTCGCGAAAGGCTGCGCCGGCGCCCACCCGCGCTACGGTGCCGGTGTATTCGTGGCCGAGGGGCGTGGGGAAGGGCAGCTTGGGGTGCCCGCGCCGGTAGGTCTTGAGGTCGGTCCCGCAGGTCAGCGCGACGTCGATCCGCACCACCAGCTCGCCGGGGCCGGGGTCGGGGATCGGGACCTCACGCAGCTCCAGGCTGCGCGGGGCGCTGAGGACGGCTTGTCGCATACGTGCGGTCACGAGCGGTCGCGCTTCTAGCCTCGGTTCGAGTCTTGACGTCCAGAAAGACAAAGAGCGGCAGAGGGAGTCCCACTGCCGCTCTTTGGCGTAGTCGTCGAGCTCAGGCGAGTGGCCCGAGCGTGTCGGAACTACTTACCGACAGGCAACACCGTCGCGGTGGGGATGCTGCAGGTGGTGGAGTTCATCGAGATCGAGTTCTGGCTGGTGTAGTAGATCACGCCAGCTTGGTTGGTGCAGAAGTAGCGATCGCCGGTGGTGCCCGGAACGGTCGGGTTCGCGGTCGCGAACCAGAGGAACTCGGAGGTCTGGTTGCCAGGCTGAACGTTGAAGTTGTAGCCTTGCTTGGTGCCACTACCCAGAATGCCGTCGATCAGGGTGGTGTTCGACATCTCGGTCAAGGTGCCGTAGTCGAAGTTGGTGTCCGTCTCCTTGTCGCCTTCGCGGAAGAGCGATTGGGCGGTGGTGATGGTCTTGAGGGCGCCGATCGCCGCAGCCTCGTTACCGTGCTTCCGCGCCTCGATGAGGTTAGGAATGGCAATGGCCGCGATGATGGCGATGATCGCGATAACGATCATGAGCTCGATGAGGGTAAAACCCTTCTTCATGGTGAACTTCAAAGTGTCTCCTTACTGTGACGTCCGCAGTTCCCTGTGTATCCCGTGGGCTCAACTTTTAGCATTCCCCATGCCGGTTCACAAGCAACATGCTCGCTTGCGATGAATAGACTGGAGTTGCCGTTGAGGGGCACCTCGAGGTGACGTGTTTCGTCACTTGGAGAGACCCTTCCCCGTGCACGTTATAGCTGGACTTCCGAGCGGGAGCAACGCCCGCTGGGTTCTTCGTCGTAAGTGCTTAAGGCAATGGGAAGTCAAGATTTACGCAGCGTTAGAAGCTGCGCTCCGTGCGCCGGAGCGTGGCCTGCAGTTCGCCGCGCAGTTGGGGAGGGCAGGCCTGGAGCCAGCGCCAGGCGAGCCCGGCGTCTCCGCGGGCGCACAGCCCGGCCGCGCGGGCGAGGAGCGCGGCCGGGCTCCGCGGGAGCGCGCCCGCCTCGGCGGCGCTGAGGGTGTAGCCCTGCGTCTGCGCCCAGGGGAAGCGCAGGAGCAGCACCCGGGCGCCCCGAACCCGGCGCCGGCGCAGGTCGTGGTCGGGCGGCCCGCCGACGTGCAGCAGCGCCACGACCTCGAGGGCCACGCCGAGCCGCGCGCAGTGGTGCACGAGCTGAGCGCTGCGCTCCTGGGCGACGCTCAGCGCAATGTGCGTGATCCCCGCCTCGCGCGCCCAGGTGAGCCCGGCCGGCAGCAGGTCCTCACCCTCCGGGGTCGTGTCGGTGCGGAGTCGGTACCCGAGCCGTCGCGTCCGGCCCGTGCCCTGGCAGAGGACGGGGGCGTAGGGGCCGCAGAGCACCGCGGAGTCTCCCAGCAGCTCCGCGGTCGCGGCCCGGGCGACGAGGGTCGAGCGCGTCGGCCACAGCGCCGGCTCGCAGCTGCGGAGCAGGCCCGCCAGCAGCACCGCCGCCGCGAGCAA
>JAGQRJ010000755.1 GCA_020425635.1 Planctomycetota bacterium
CCTCGGCCTCGGTCTCGGTCTCGGCGGCTCGCCGCCTGGATCCTGGTGTGGCACACTCGCGCGTGTCCGGGGAGTCCGCATGAAGCCCACGCAGAACCGCCTCCTCGCCGCCCTGGCGCTCGCCGCGTGCTGCGGCTGCGCGAGCCAGGGGATCCGCTTCCCCGCGCCTTCGCAGCGGGTGCGGGTCGAGGCCGACGGGCTCTCGGCCTTCGCGCGCGAGGGGTGGTCGCTGCCGCTCGAGGTGCGCGTCTACTTCTCCAACGCCGACGACGGCGCCGAGCTCGCCCCAGCGCAGCTCGCGGCGGAGGAGCGCGCGGCGCTGGCGCAGCTCGAGGCCGCGCAGCGCGCCTACGCGCTCTCGCCCTTCGACCTGTTTCGGCTCGAGGTGGAGGTCGCCGAGGGTGAGCCGCGGGCGAAGCTCGACGACGACAGCTTGACCCTGGCGGTCCGCGTGCCCCCGGCGAGCGGCGACGCGCCGCCGCGGGTGGTGAGCGCCGAGGGGCTGCTCGACGTGTGGGGCGCGAGCTACGACTGGAAGCACGACCTGGCCTGGTACCGGGACCAGCCCGAGGCGCTGCTGCGCGAAGCGCTCAAGCGCGACTGCGCGAAGCTGTGTGAGCTCGACGAAGCGCTGGGGCTCGACTGCCGCCGGCTCGAGCTGCTGGCGGCCTCGGTCCGCGCGCGCGCCGCGGCGCTGGGGAAGGACGTCGTGCTCACGCCGAGCGAGGTCGAGTTCGCGCGGGCGGCCCAGTTTCGCGCGACCTACGCGCTGTATCGCGTGCTCAACACCCTCGGGCGCTGGCGGCTCGCCGGCGAGGACGAGGGCTTCGACCTCCAGCCGGCGGTGCTGACCCTCCTGGTCTACGCCCGCTGCCTGGAGGAGGCCTACCTCGGCTGGGTGCTCGAGACGGTCGTCGGCGGGCGCTCGACGGTGCGCGTCTGGACCCACGGCTGGTGGCACCGCAACCCGCTCTACAAGGTCCTCGACGGCGAAGCGCAGCTCGTGGCGCTGACCCCCGGTGAGGAGCCTGGGCGGCTGCCCGCTGGATCGATCCGGGCGCTGCTCGAGCTGCGCGTCGACGACGAGCTCGGCGACTGGTTCGCCGAGCTCGACCAGGTGTGGGAGGCCCAGGCCCGCGGGGGCTCGGCCGACGACGCCCTCGGCGCCGACCTCGTCGCCGCGCTGCAGCCGGTCTACGACCGGATCGCCGCCGCGCGCGAGCGCGCCGGCTCGCGTCGCTGGAGCGGGTTCCGCGCCTGGAAGGAGCTCTGGGACGCGCGCCTCAAGAACGGGTTCAAGTTCCCCTTCTACTCCGCGATCAAGAGCCTGGCCGAGTTCCTCGGCGACACACGGGTCACCCACCCCGCGCCCGCGGTCGACGCGGCCCAGCTCGCCGCGCTCGACGCCAAGCTCGCGCCCGGCGACGTGATCCTCGTGCGTCAGGACCACTACCTCTCCAACGCCTTCCTCCCCGGGTTTTGGCCCCACGCGATCCTCTACCTCGGCGACGCCGAGGCCTGGACGGCCCTGCGCCTGAGCGACGGCACGCCGCTCGCCGACGACCCCCTCGTGCAGCGGCTGCTGCCCAGCTACCGCGCGGCGCTGCCCGGCGGCGAGGTCCCGCGGGTGCTCGAGGCGATCTCCGAGGGCGTGCTGTTCAACTCCCTGGAGCACGCCGTGCAGAAGGACTACGTCGTCGCCTTCCGCCCGCGCTTGAGCGAGGCCGAGCGCGCCGAGGCGATCCGCCGCGCGCTGGCGCTCCACGGGCGGCCCTACGACTTCGACTTCGACTTCGCCACCGACGCCTCGATCGTGTGCACCGAGCTCGTCTACCGCGCCTACAACGGCCAGCTCGCCTTGCGGATCGCGATCGACGCGCTCGAGGACTCCCCCGCCGAGAAGGTCCCCGGCGTGCTCGAGGTCATGGGCCGCGAGACCCTCCCCGCCAACGAGCTCGCCCGCTACGCGCTCTACATGCACGACAACGCCGCGCCTGACCCCGCCCTCGGCTACCCCGGACAGGTCCTCGACCTGATCGGGCTCTACGACCGCGAGGGCCGCGGTCCCGCGGAGTGGCTCGAAGGCGACGCCGCCTGGGCGCGGCTGGCGGAGACGGTGACGCGGTAGGGACCGCCTCCGACGCCGACCGACACCAAGGCCAGGGTGGAGGCACGCGCGTT
Organism: Planctomycetota bacterium; assembly: GCA_020425635.1. Classification (GTDB taxonomy): domain Bacteria; phylum Planctomycetota; class J058; order J058; family J058; genus JAGQRJ01. The sequence continues at coordinate 2,182 of JAGQRJ010000755.1, forward strand.
GGGCCGCGGCCAGGGCCTCCTTCCCCTTCTGCTGCGCGCAACGCCTCCCTCCTCGCAGGTGAGAGCCCACGGTCAGCTGCCTGGGCCATCGGAAGCCTCCTGGGCTCGAGGACGAGCGTCACCACCGTCAACAAAGGACTTAGGCC
>JAGQRJ010000756.1 GCA_020425635.1 Planctomycetota bacterium
GCAGGTCGCTGGCGCGGAAGCTGGCCTCCGGGACGCGCACGCCGTTTGGGCGCTGGGTGCGCTCGCCCCGCCGCACCCGGGCCAGGGTCAGGTGCGGGGTGAAGGGGCGCGCCTCGGGCGGAAACCCGAGGTCCGCCGCGGCGGCGTCGAGCGCGGCCGCCAGGGCCTCGAGGGCCTCGCGGCCCGGACCGCCCAGCCCGAGCCAGATCACCCGCGGCGGCCGACCGAAGCTGCCGACCTCGCCGACGGCGAGCTCCAGGGGCCCCACCCCCGCGCAGGGGCGCTGCGCGGCCCGCGCGAGCTCCTCGGGGTCGCGCTCCGTGTCGCCGAGGAACTTGAGGGTCAGGTGCAGGTTCTCGGGAGGGGTCCAGCGCAAGGCCGGGTCGGTGACCTGCTCGCGCACGGCGCGCGCCGCGCCGCGCACCTCGTCGTTGATCCCGATCGCCCAGAACAGTCGCCGCATGCCGTCAGTGTATCCGCCCTGCGGGCCGAGGCCCTCCCCGGCGCGGAGACGTCGCAGGCGGCCCGTAGCATGCGGGCATGAGCCGGGCGGTGGTGATTCGGGACGCGGTGTGGGGGGACGTCGAGCTCGACGGAGCGCTCACGGACCTCCTCGGCGCCGCCGAGCTCCAGCGCCAGCGGGGGGTGCGCCAGCTGGGCACCGCGCACCTGGTCTACCCCAGCGCGAACCACACCCGCTTCGAGCACCAGCTCGGGACCTGCCACGTCGCGGGGCGGATCCTGCGCGCGCTGCGCGAGCGCGGCCACCCCTGCGACGCGGAGCAGGAGGCCGTGGTCCGCGCCGCGGCGCTGGTGCACGACGTGGGCCACGTCCCCTTCGGGCACACCTTCGAGGACGAGCGCCGGATCTTCCCCCGCCACGACGGGGAGGCGCGCATGGCGCACTTCCTCGGCGAGGGCACCGACCTCGGCCGCCGGCTGGCGCGTCACGGGCTCGCGGAGGGGGTCCGCGCCGCCCTCGGCGAGGGGGGCCCGCCGAGCCTCGCGCGCGACGTGGTCGGGGGCACGATCTGCGCAGACCTCCTCGACTACCTCGCGCGCGACGCGCGGGCCACGGGGATCCGCCGGGAATACGACGAGCGCGTGTTCCGCTACTTCGCCGTCCGCGACGACCGGCTGGTGCTCTGCCTGAGCAAGCGTGGCCTGCGTCGCGCCGACGCGTTCTCGGAGGTGATCCACCTCCTGCGCCTGCGCTACACCCTCTCCGAGCGGGTCTACTTCCACCACGCGAAGGTCGCCTCCGGCGCCCTGGTGTCGAAGCTCGTCGAGCGCGCCAGCGGCCTGGGGCTCGAGCTCCCGGACCTCTACCCCCTCGGCGACGAGGGCTTGCTCGAGCTCCTCGCGCGCACCTACGCCCCGCGAGACCCGGTCGTCGCGCGCCTGCTCGACGACTTCCGCGCGCGTCGGCTGCCCAAGCGGGCCTACGTGCTGACCCGGGGCGTCGGGCTCGCGGAGCAGGCCGAGCTGGTGCGGCGCTTCCACCACGACCGCGCGGCCCGCGAGCGGGTCGAGGCCGAGCTCGAGGCCGAGCTGGGCCTCGAGCCGGGGGCGGTGATCCTCTACTGCCCCGCGGCCGACATGGCGCTCAAGGAGGCGGACATTCCCGTCGAGCTCGACGGGGTGCAGTCGCTCAACGCCCTGGGGGTGCGCGAGGTCGACGCGCTCTGCGAGCAGCACCGCGACCTGTGGCGCTTCACCGTGCTGCTCGAGGCGCGCTCGAGCGATCGCGCCTCGCGGCTCGCGGAGGCCTGCGCGGACCGCTTCGGGCGGCCGAGCGAGCTCCAGCTCGGGCCGGGGTAGCCCGCAGGGAGGGCTCAGAAGCCGGGGGGGAAGTCTTCGGCGCGGGCGGCGAGCTCGAGGGCCTGGCGCTCGCCCTCGCTGAGCACGAGGGCGCGGAAGCGGCGCAGGCCGTCGCCGTAGACGGGGTCGCGGTCGTCGGCGACGCGGCGGGCCCAGGCGCGCTCCCCGAGCTGCTGCAGGACCTCGTGCTGGACGTATTGGGCGGCGCCCTCGCGGAAGGCGTCGCGCTGGGTCGGGCCGCCGCCCTGGAGGGTCTGCCACACGTGGAACAGCTCGTGGGCGAGGATCCCGCTGGCCCAGGGGCCGGGGGTCCCGCGGGCGAGGTAGATCCGGAACGCGGTGGACACGGGCGCTCCGTCGCGGAGCAGCTCCTCGACCTCGGTGAACGCGAGCAGGTGGTGGCCGGGCTCGCCGCTCGCGTCGGGGACCCCGCCGCCGAGGGCGCGGAGGTCGGCGGGCTCGAGGAGGGTCAGGCTCACGCCGACCCCCCTCGGGAGGCGCAGCGCGAAGCGCTCGGCGAGGGCCTCC
>JAGQRJ010000015.1 GCA_020425635.1 Planctomycetota bacterium
CCTCGCCCAGCGCGGCCCGGGGCGTCGACCTCGGCGCGGTCGCGCGGCGGCTCGCGGGCGCGCTTCCGACCCGGACCTGGCTGATCTCCAACGCCCCGGAGGCGAGGCTCGCGGGCGCGGCGCGCTGGATCGTGCGCGAGGCCGCAGACCTGGACCGCTGGGTGCACCGCCCCTCCCTCGCGCCCCGCCCGGCGCCCGCGGAGGCCCTGTGAGCCACCCGCGGGTGCGCCTCGAGACCGTGGGCATGTTCCTCGCCTTCCTCGCGCCGGCCCTCGGGCTCTCCCACGCCATGGAAGACGCGCGCTACGCCGTCGGCGCCCTCGCGGTGGTCGGCGTGGCCTGCGTGTGGCGCCAGCGGGCGAGCGGGAGCCCGGCCCTCGACCTCTGCGGCGCGCTGCTCACCGGGGTCCTGTCCTGGATCACCTGGCGTGAGACCCGCCTGCCGACGGGCGCGCTGGCCACGTGCATCCTCTCGCTCCAGAGCTACAAGCTGCTCTTCCCGCGGCTGACCGCGCCCCGCAAGCCCGCGCCTCCCCTGGCGCAGGCGCTCTTCCCGCCCGGCAGCGAGCGCGAGGCCGCGGTGGTCGAGGCGGCCAGCCTGGTCTTGCTCGGGGCCGCCTCGGCCCAGTCCTTTCGTCCGGGCTTCGCGCCCCTGTTCGTCCTCGGCCTCGGGAGCCTGCTCCTCGCCCGCGTCGGCAACGCGCGGGCCAGGGTCGCGGCCCTGCTCCCCCGCGTCGCGCCCCGCGCGGCGCCTCCGCCGCGGCTGGCGCGCGCGCGCATGCTCGCCTCGACCGTGCTCGGCGCGACCGCGCTGGGGGCCCTGATGCTGTTCGCGACGCCGCGCCTCGGCACGCGCTACCTCCCGCAGCACCTCCAGACCAACGAGCGCATGAGCGGCTTCTCCGACCAGGTCGGGCTCGACGACATTGGGCGCCTCCAGCAGAGCACGGCCCCCGCGTTCCACGTCGAGTCGACCGACGGCGCCCCCCTCGGCGCAGAGCTCTATTGGCGCGGCGCCGCCCTGGACCGCTACGACGGCACGCGCTGGAACCACTCCGAGGCGGGCCGGCTCTACGAGCGCCTGCGCGGCCGGGGGGGCGGGCTGTTCGAGGCGCGCAGGCTCTGGGGTTACGACGCCCCCGGGGCCCGCACGGCCGTGCTCTACCTCGAGCCGCTCGGGACGCGCATGCTGTTCACGACCGGGGCGATCCGCTCCATGCGCTTCCGCGGGCTGAGCCCCGACAGCGTGTGGCGCACCGAGCTGGGCACGCTCTACACCAAACGCGCCTACTCCGCGGCGCTGTGCTACGAGCTGGAGTATTTCCCCGACCAGGTCCCCCTGTTCCTCGACAACACCCCGCTGGCCACCCTCGCCCGCCGGCGCTGCCTCGAGCTCCCCCCCGCCGTCGATCAGGCGCGACTGCGCGACTACGCGCGCGAGGTCTTGAGCCGGGCGGGGCTGCCCGCCGACGCTCCCCCCCGCGCCGTGGCCGCGGCGCTCGAGCTGCACCTCCAGACCCAGTTCGAGTACTCCCTCGAAGGGCAACGGACCCCGGACACCGAGCCGGTGGCGGACTTCCTCTTCACCCGCCGCACCGGCCACTGCGAGGTCTTCGCGTCCGCGCTGGTGGTGCTCCTGCGCACCCTGGGGATCCCCGCGCGGGTGATCACCGGCTACCGCTCGCGCCCCGAGGAGGGCGCGGAGAGCCACACCGTGCGCCAGAGCGACGCCCACGCCTGGGTCGAGGCCAAGACCGGCGAGCGCTGGGAGCGCTACGAGCCGACCCCCGCCGCCTCGTGGGCCGAGCTCAGCACCCAGGCCACCCTCCGCGAACAGGTCGAGCTGCTGTGGTTCAAGTGGATCGTGGCCTACGACGCGCGCGAGCAAGCGGCCCTCGCGCGCTGGGTGCTCGACGGCGCGCGCCGCCTGCGCGAAGCGCTCGCGCGCCCCCTGGGCCTCGCGGTCGCGGCGCTGCTCCTGGCCGGGGTCGGCTCGTGGGTGTGGAC
>JAGQRJ010000757.1 GCA_020425635.1 Planctomycetota bacterium
GACGCCCGAGCCCCCACAACCGATCGAGTCCGCGCAGCGCAGCGGCGGCGTCGGAGGAGCCGCCGCCGAGTCCGCCGCCGATCGGGATCCGCTTGTGGAGTTCGATCCGCGCGCCGAGGGTCGGGTCTCCGGCGCGCTCACGAAGCGCGCGGGCGGCGCGGAGCACGAGGTTGTCGGACTCGCCGGCGAGCTCGGGCGCGCCCTCGACGCGCAGGGTCAGCTCGCCTCCAGCCGCGGGCTCCAGCCGCAGCGCGTCCGCGAGGGAGAGCTCGACGAAGACGGTGTCCAGGGCGTGGAACCCGTCGGGGCGCTTGCCGAGCACCTCGAGGAACAGGTTCGTCTTGGCCGGAGCCCGCTCTTCGACCGTCAGCGCCATGGCTGTCCCAGCGCGTGGTTGTCGATCAAGCGCGTGCTCCCGACCTTGGCCGCCACGGCGAGCACGGCGCCGGGGACGGCGACCGCCAGCCGCGCGAGGTTTCCGGGGTCGACGAGCTCGACGTAGTCGAGCTCCGCGGCCGCAGCCTCGAGGCGCGCGCGCACCGCCGCCTCGAGCGCCGGGCCAGAGGTCTCCCCCCCCGCGAAGGCCTGCTGCGCGTCGCGCAGCCCCTGCGAGAGCGCCAGGGCGCGTGTGCGCTCAGCCGGGTCGAGGTAGGCGTTGCGGCTCGAGAGCGCGAGCCCGTCGGGCTCGCGCACGATCGGGCAGCCCACGGCCTCGACCGGCAGGTTCAGGTCCGCGACCATGCGCTGGAGCACGACCAGCTGCTGGCGGTCCTTCTCGCCGAAGAACGCCCGGCAAGGCCCGACCAGGTTCAAGAGCTTGGTGACGACGGTGGTCACCCCGCGAAAGTGACCCTCGCGGGAGGCTCCGCAGAGCCTGTCGGTCAGGCCCTCGACCTCGACCCAGGTGGCGAAACCGTCCGGGTACATGGCCGACGGGCTCGTGGTGAACAGCGCGTCGACGCCAGCCTCCTCGAGCAGGGCGCGATCGCGGGCGAGGTCGCTGGGGTAGGCGTCGAGGTCTTCGTTGGGTCCGAACTGGGTGGGGTTCAGGAACACGCTGACCACGACCCGATCGCACGCCGCGCGCGCCGCGCCCACGAGGGAGAGGTGCCCCGCGTGCAAGGCGCCCATGGTCGGCACGAAGCCCACGTGGAGCCCCGCCGCGCGCCAGGCCGCGGTCGCTGCGCTCAGCTGCGAGAGGTCGTCAAGGTGCTTCATCCGCGCTCCCCAGGGGGCCAGCCAACACGGGATCCCACTGCAGCGGCGCGACCTCCCGCCCGGGGCCGAGCACGAAGCTCCGCTGCCGGTAGCGAGGGTGCGGCACGACGAGGTCGCGCCGCGTGGTCCGCAGGAGGCCGTAGAGGATCAGGTCCAGATCGAGCGGTCGCGCCCGGTCGGCGGGACGCGGCCTGCGCCCCAGCTCCACCTCGATTCGCTGCAGCTGGGTGAGGAGCGCGCGGGGCCGGAGGCCCGTGCTGATCAAGGCCGCGCCGTTCAGATACCAGGGCCCGTCGCCGGGCGCCTCCGGCTCGCTGCGCGCCCACGCCGAGCGCCGCAGGAGGCGGGTCCCGGGCAGCCCAGCGAGGCGACGGAGCGCCTCCTCGAGGCAGGCCCGACGCGGGCCGAGGTTGCTGCCGAGCGCGATCAGAGCCATCGGCATGCGCTCATTCCTCGCGCTTTTCGCGCCCTGACGAGCTCCGCCGGTGCGCCCCCGAGGGGAAGCTCGGCCGAGCGGGCGGAGGGCCGCTGCGCGGCGGCGGCGCAGGAGCCGCGGAGGGTGGGGCGGGGGAGCGGGTCTCGACGGACAGCACAGGCCCCTCCTCGGAGGCAGGCGCGGTGCGGTCGCCCCGCCACCGCCGTCGCAGCGACGAGACTGGCCCGGTCATCGCGAAGCCGCAGAAGATCGCCGCGAGGGCGAACTCGGGGACCAGCGCGCCGATGGCCCCGAGGAAGATCACCGCGACCAGGTAGTCAGCTGGCTTGCGCCCGCGCAGGTAGGCGTTCGCAAAGTGGACGTAGCGGAACTGCGAGACCATGAGGTAGCCCGTGACCAGGGCGATCACCGGGAGCGCGTTCACGATCGCGTGTCCCGCTTGCTCGACGTGGGTCGGCTTGATCCAGGAGAGGCGGTGGTTGCCGCGGTCGCTGAGGAAGAACGCGTTCACCAGGACCAGGCTCGCGATCACCCCCGCTGCGGCGGGGGAGGGCAGCCCCTTGAACCACATGTGCGCTTCTTCGTCATGGGATTCGGTGTGCACGTTGAAGCGAGCCAGGCGCACGACGGCGCCGCAGGCGTAGGCCGCGCCGAAGATCCACGCCATCCGCGACCAGAGGGGGTACTCGCCGTTGTAGCGGCCCATGGCGTGGAGCATGGCGACCATGACCCCCGGCGCGACGCCGAAGGTGATCGCGTCGGCGAGCGAATCGAGCTGGGCGCCGAACTCGCTCGTGGTGTGCGTCATGCGCGCCACCCGTCCGTCGAGCATGTCGAAGATCATGGCGATCAAGATCGCGATCGCCGCGGCCATGAAGCTGTTCGCCGGCAGCGGCTCCCCGTCGACCCAATCGACGGCACCCACGTGCACGATCGCGTAGAACCCGCAGACCATGTTGGCCAGGGTCAACATGCTGGGAAGGATGGCGAGGCCCTTCTTCGCCCGGTCTCGAACGCGCCTGCGCCGCCGCTCGCTGCGCCCGTTCCGTCCGCTCCGCCCGCGACTCACGCGTTCTCCAGCGCGCCCGGGCGGGCGCAGGTCGAGTTCGGGATTTGACTGATCAAGGTCATGGTCTGCCCCAGAGCACACCGCGGGCCACGCCCTGGCCGCGGCCGCCGGGGAATTTAGCACAGCGCGGGCGGTGATCCCTCAACGCAGGTGGTTAGGATTCCCCCCGCGCTCGCCTCTGGACCGCCCAGTCGGAGCACGGGAGGGGCCCTCGAGCACGGGAGGGGCCCTCGAGCGAGCCTGCGCGCCGGGCTCGCACCCGCGGAAGGCCAGCGCGAAGGAGAAGCACGTGTCTGGTTATGCAGCTCCTGATATGCGTATATGTATAGGGGTATAGGTTTAAGAGACCTATGCGCGCCATCGACGCCACCCCGGGAGGCCCCGGAGCAGGGCAGGGCAGGGGAGCGAGCGGCAAGGGCGCGTTGACCGTGGCGCGGGGCCGCTCTAAGGTTAGGAGGTGATAAGGGTTCCGTGCGTTTGCGGGAAGACGTACCGCGTGCCGCCGGCGAAGGCAGGGCGCAAGCTCCAGTGCCGGAGGTGCGGGGCGACGCAGCGGATCCCGAACCCCGAAGAGGACGAGGACCTGCTCGTCCCGTTCGAGGTCCTCGAGAGCGACGAGGGTCCCGTGGCTCCCGCGCCGCCGCCGGCAGGCCGTGAGCTGACGCTGGCCCC
>JAGQRJ010000758.1 GCA_020425635.1 Planctomycetota bacterium
CTGCCGGCTGGCTGGCCCGCGGCGTGGGCGAGGTCGAGAACGTGAACACCACGAAGCTCGAGTCGCTGGGGATCCCCTGGCTCGAGGCCACGATCACTCTCGCCCTGCGCAGCTACCGCGACCCGGCGGAGTAGGCGCGCGCTTCGAGCGACCCGCTCCGCAGGGCCTCCGCCCGAGCTCAGGCGTCGATCGCGAGGACCCAAGCCCGCTCGCAGCGGGCGATCCCAGCCGCTGAACGCGGCCTCCGGCCAGGGTGGGCGCACACCGTCCAATCCCCCGGGTCGCGCCAGCTGCGTCGCGGCCTCGGGTGCGGCGCCGCGCCAGGCCTCGGGGAGACCTGGCGCGGCGCGGCGACGGAGTCTTGGGTCGAGGCCTAGCGCGGGCCGACCCGCGGCTCCTCGGCCTCGGCGGGGGCGTCACGCTCGCCGCCGAGGGCGGAGAGAATGCCTCCTCGCCCGCTGCTGGCCGCGCCGGCTCCCTCGGGCTCGGAGCTCTGCTCGGCCTGCGCCTGCGCCTCGGCGGGGACGCCGAACTCGATCTCGCTGAGCAGGGCCTGGCCCTTGACCGAGGGCGAGGTGACCAGCGCGAAGCTGCCGCCGGTGTGCACCCAGCACGAGCTGCCCTCGGCGAGGGTGCCGAGCGGGGCGTCGAAGTCAGGGTTGGCGTCCTTGGCGTAGACGGGGAGGTCGTGCTTGGCCGTGCCCTTGGCGGCGAGGACCAGCAGCCCGGGCTGGTGGCCCTTCTTCGCCTTCTGCGCGACGACGCGCAGGCTGAGGGTGCGGCCGAGGGCGCGGCTGCGCAGGAGGTCGAGCAGCTTGCCGCGCAGCGGCAGCGCCTTGTCGGTGCCGGCGAGCTCGAGGCGCAGCTCACCGCCGGCGCCCTCCCCGCGGATCGTGCCGCGCACGGTCTGCGACGGGAGGCGCGCGCCGCGGGTCGGCTTCTTCCCGGGCCGCTTGACGGGGGGCGCGGTGGGCCGCTCGCCGTCGAACACCCGCTTCGCGCGGGGGGTGACGTCCGGCGGAGGCAGGGCCTCGTCCGAGGACTGGGCGACGACGGGCAGCGCGGTGGCGAGGGCGAGCAGAGCAGAGAGCGTCAGGGACTTCATGGGTTCCTCCTGGGGGGGGCTGGGGTTGCCTTCCGACCTTCAGCCCACGGTTCGCAAGCCTCGCGCCGTGGCTCGCCGAGCGCGGCGTTCCACGAGCTAACCCGCGCGCTGACGGTCGCTGTGGAGCGCGGCGAAACAGCTTCGCGGCGGGGGCTGCGCTTCACACCGTCCAACTTCGACGCCTGGCCGCCCCGCCCGCGGCGCAGGAGCGCCCCGGGCCTGCAGCAAAGGTGTTGGGGCCGCGCGGTGCCCTCGGGCTGGCGCCCCTGCACAGAAGCGCTAGCGTTCGGGCATGCACTTTCCCGCGTTGAGCTTCGCCGCCGCGAGCGCCGTCGAGCGCGTCGAGCCTGGGCGCTACCGGGCCGAGGCGGATCAAGCCTGGTTCCAGGGCCCCGGGGTCTACGGCGGGCTGACCGCGGCGTGGCTGCTGCGGGCCATGACCGACCTCGTGGGCGACCCCGCGCGCCCGCCGCGCGAGCTGAGCGGCATGTTCTGCGCGCGGATCCGCGCCGGCGAGGTCCGGATCGCGGCGCGGGTCGTGCGAGCTGGCTTGAACGTGAGCTTCGTCACGGCCGAGCTGCTGCAGCGCGAGCGGGTCGCGGCCACGGCGAGCGCGGTGTTCGCCA
>JAGQRJ010000759.1 GCA_020425635.1 Planctomycetota bacterium
CCCCTCAGCTCTTCCTCCTGCGGGTGCCCGACTTCGCGCAGGCGACCCACACCGCGCCGCCTCCGCCCGGCGTGGGCGAGGTCCTGGGGCGGATCGTCGTCAACCTGCGCGACCAGGTCGTGCACCTCTTGCTCCCCAAGAACGGCTGGCTCGTACTTCCCCTGGCGGGGGTCGCCCTGCGCTGGCGCGGCGCGCGTCCGCTGGCGGTGTGGGCGGGGCTGAACGTGGCCGCGACCTGCGCGGTGTGGTCGACCAACGACCCGCACCGCTTCACGATCGTGACCTTCGTGGCCCTCGCGCCGCTGGCGGCGATCGAGGCCGAGGCGCTGCGCAAGCGCTTCGCCTCGAGCGAGAAGCCCGTGTTCGCGGCGTGGGTCGCGCTGTGGGTGTTGGTGCTCGGGCACTCCGCGGGGCGCGAGCTACGGGGCACGCCGCCGCCCCCGCCGCCGGAGGTGCCCGCGGTCGCGGGCGACGCGCCGCGGCTGGCAGACCCCTGGAGCTATGCGTTGCTCACGGGTCGCCCCGCCGTGCTGGCCGAGGCGGGCGGAGGCGAGCTCCGCCCCTCCTGAAGAGGGCGCACCCTTTCGCGCGGGCGGAGGCGAGCTCCGCCCCTACTGAAGAGGGCGCACCCTGTCGCGCGGGCGGAGACGCGCTCCCTCCCCACTGAAGAGGGCGCACCCTGTCGCGCGGGCGGAGGCGCGCTCCCTCCCCACTGAAGAGGCGCGGACGCCCCCACAGGAGCGTGAACGGACGATTCCGAGTACGCTGGGGGCTGGAAGGAACGGCCCTCAGGGGCGTTCTCGGAGGCGGAGGCAAGACGTGTCGGTAGAGCTGATTGACGACCTCGAGTTGGAGATCCAGAGGCTGCGCAAAGAGCAGAACGCGGTGATCCTCGCGCACTACTACCAGCAGGCGGAGATCCAGGACCTGGCCGACTTCGTGGGCGACAGCCTGGCGCTCTCGCGGCAGGCCGCCGAGACCGACAAGGACGTGATCGTGTTCTGCGGCGTGAAGTTCATGGCCGAGACCGCGAAGCTCTTGAACCCCTCGCGGACCGTGGTGCTCCCCGACCGCAGCGCGGGCTGCTCGCTGGTCGACTCCTCGCCGCCGGCGAAGTTCAAGGCCTGGCGCGAGCAGTACCCCGACCACGTGGTCGTGACCTACGTCAACTCGAGCGTCGAGCTCAAGGCCATGAGCGACTACACCTGCACCTCGACCAACGCGGTGCAGGTGATCGAGGCGATCCCCAAGGACAAGCAGATCATTTTCGCCCCCGACAAGAACCTCGGGCGCTTCCTCGCCAAGCAGACCGGGCGCGACCTCGTGCTCTGGCCGGGGTCGTGCATGGTGCACGAGATCTTCAGCGAGAAGCACCTCGTGCAGCTCAAGGTCGAGTACCCCGACGCGCTGGTGCTCGCGCACCCCGAGTGCGAGGAGGGGATCCTGCGCCACGCCGACTACGTGGGCTCGACGAGCGGGATCCTGAACTACGCCACCCAGTCCGATCGCACGCGCTTCTTGATCGGGACCGAGGCGCGCATGATCCACGCCATGCAGAAGCAGGCGCCGGACAAGGAGTTCATTCCGATCCCGACCACCGACGGCTGCGCCTGCAACGAGTGCCCGCACATGATGAAGAACACGGTGGAGAAGGTCCGGGACTGCCTGCGCGACTTGACCCCCGAGATCACCGTCCCCGAGGAGCTGCGCGAGGCCGCCCTGCGGCCGATCCGGGCCATGTTCGAGGTCACCGGCAAGCCGCTGCGGGGCCTGTAATCGGGCTCGGCGCAGTGGAACGAACCGCACAGCAACGACTTGAGTCCGATTCCGCCCCTCGGCGGGGAATCCGTGTCATCCACGCTTCGTTTCGGAAACATTTCAGTATTCCGTGCCGACACCGACCGCTAAGCCCTTTCC
>JAGQRJ010000113.1 GCA_020425635.1 Planctomycetota bacterium
CGGGCGCCGACGTCTCGCGCTTCGAGCTCCCGGTCTACCACGCCCTGGTCGACCTGGCCGACGCAGCCCGCGGCGGCGGCGAGCTCGGGCCGGAGCTCGCCGAGCTCCGCGCCGCGGCCGAGGCCGCGGCCGGGTGCTACGCCGAGGGTCCCTCCCGCGAGCTGGGGCGCGCCCTGCTCGACCTCGTGTGGCGCTTCCACCGCGCCTTCCGCGAGCGCAAGGAGCGCCAGAGCCTGCTCGACTTCAACGACCTCGAGGCGCGCACCCGGACCTTGCTCCAGCGTCGGGTCGACGTGCGCGAGGCGCTGCAGCGCCGCTTCCAGGCCGTGCTCGTCGACGAGTTCCAGGACACCAGCCGCCTGCAGCAAGAGCTCGTCGACCTGGTGCGGGCGCCCGGGCGCCTGTTCGTGGTCGGCGACGTGAAGCAGAGCATTTACGGGTTCCGCGCCGCCGAGGTGCGCGGCATGCTCAGCGAGCAGGCGCGGATCCGCGAGGCCGGCGGGACCTGCGTCGAGCTCGACCGCTCCTTTCGCACCCGCCCCGAGGTCCTGGCCTTCGTCGACGACGTGTTCTCCGTCGCGTGGTCCGAGCCCGGCAGCGAGGTGCCGCACCAGCGCCTGCTCGCGGGGCTCGAGTTCCCCGCGAAGGACGCGCCCTCGGTCGAGCTGATCACCGGACGCGGCGAGAGCCTCGAGCGGGCGCGCGAGCAAGAGGCGCGGGCCGTGGCCGGTCGGCTGGCGACCCTGATCGAGGAGCGGCGCCTGCAGGGCACCAACCCGCTGCGCCCCGAGTCCTTCGAGCGGCCGCTGCGCTACGGCGACTGCGCGGTGCTGTTGCCCGCGACCACGGCCTTCCGCTTCTACGAGCGCGCCTTCCGCGAGCGGGGGATCCCCTACACCGTGGCCAGCGGGCGCGGCTTCTACGCTACGCGTGAGGTCGTCGACGCCGGGCTGCTCTTGCGCGTGATCGCCAACGCCCACGACGACCTCGCCCTCGTGGCCTTGCTCCGCTCCCCCGCAGCGGGGATCTCCGACGACGGGCTGGCGCGCCTCGCGAAGCACCGCGGCAAGCACACGCCCTGGCTCGAGGCCCTCGCGTCGGCGGAGCTCGCCGAGCTCTCGCCCCTCGACCTGGCGCGCGCGCGCGGCGCGCGCGAGCTGATCCTGGCCCTGCGCGCGCTGCGCGGACGCGAGTCGGTGCGCGCGCTGCTCGAGGAGGGCCTGCGCCTGAGTGGGCTCTGGGACGGGAGCCTCCTGCGCCACGAAGACCCGCGCGGGTTCGCCAACCTGCACAAGCTGCTGGGGATCGTCGAAGCGCTCGAGCGCGAGGGGGTCTCGGGCCCCGCGGAGGTCGCCGAGGTCCTCGAAGAGCTGCGCCTCTCCGGGGCGCGCGAGGCCGAGGCGAACCTCTCGACCGACGACGAAGACGCCGTGCGCCTGCTCACGGTCCACGCGTCGAAGGGGCTCGAGTGGCCGCTGGTCGTGGTCGGAGACCTCGGGCGCTATGCGCCCAGCACCCGCGAGGCGATCCTCTACGAGCCCGACACCGGCTGGGTCCTGCCCAACCTCCGCGACCCGGAGCGGCCGCACAAGGCGATCACCTCCTGGACCCACATGGCGCTCTCCGAGGAGGGCGCGGCGCGACGGCGCGAAGAGTCCAAGCGCCTGCTCTACGTCGCGCTGACCCGCGCCCAGGACCACCTGATCCTCGCGGGGGCCGAGGGGGCGAGCAGCCGGCGCACCGGCGACTGGCTGCGCTGGGTGCGCGCGCCGCTGGCCGGCGCCGAGGGAGACTCCGAGCGGAGCTTCGAC
>JAGQRJ010000760.1 GCA_020425635.1 Planctomycetota bacterium
GGCGTGGGGGAGCTCGGCCGCGGGCGGGCGGGCGCGGGCGGCGGCCGCGATCGCGGCCTCCAGGCGCGCGAGCTCCTGGTCGGGGGTCCGCCACCAGTCGCTCGACCAGATCCGGTGCAGGGTCCACCCCAGCGACTCGAGCACGCCCTGGCGCAGGCGGTCGCGGTCGCGGGCGGTGGCGCTGCTGCGGTAGGAGGCGCCGTCGCACTCGATCCCGAGCAGGAAGCGGCCCGGGCGCTCGGGGTCGCGCACGGCCAGGTCGATCCGGGTGCCCGAGCAGCCGACCTGGAGCGCCACGTCGTGCCCGCGGCGGGTCAGCGCGCGGTAGACCTCGCGCTCGAAGGGCGACTCGAAGTCGGCGTCGGGGTCGAGGGTCGTCGCCTCGGCGATCGCGCGCGGGCCGCGCTCGGCGTAGTCGAGGAAGGTCTTGAGGTGCGCGACCCCCACCGAGCGGGTCTTGGAGAGGCTGATCGCGTCGGCGCGGATCGTGGAGAACACCTCCACCCGCTTGCGCGCCCGGGTGATCGCCACGTTCAGGCGCCGCTCGCCGCCGTCGCGGTTCACCGGGCCGAAGGACATGGCCATGTGGCCGCCGGCGTCGGGGGCGTAGCAGATCGAGAACAGGATCACGTCGCGCTCGTCGCCCTGCACGTTCTCCAGGTTCTTCACGAACACCGGCTCGGGCTGCGTGCCGTCGAAGCAGGCCAGGAGCTCGGGGTCCTCGACGCAGGCGGCGTCGAGCAGGTTCTTGATCAGCGTCTGCTGCGCGCTGCTGAAGGTGACCACGCCGAAGGACTCGCGCTCGCGGGGCGGGCGCTCGAGGGACGCGCGCAGGGCCGCGACCAGGTGCGCCACGATCGCCTCGGCCTCGCGCAGGTTGCTGCGGCTCTTGCTCCGGTCGTAGACCCCGTCGGGCACGGGGCGAAAGGTCACGCCGAGCTGCGGGTGCTCGGCCACCGCGCTGGGGAAGGTCAGCAGGCGGTTGTCGTAGTAGTGGTAGTTCGAGAACGTGATCAGGCTCTCGTGCTGGCTGCGGTAGTGCCAGGTGAGCCCGAGGGACGGCAGCCCCGCGGCGTTGCACTCGTCGAGAATGCTCTCCAGCTCCTCGAAGTCCTCGGCGTCTGCGGCCTCGCCGTCGTCGCCGCGGGCGAAGAAGCGCGTCGGGGGCAGCTGCTTCGAGTCGCCGACCACGATCGCGTGCCGCCCGCGGGCGATCGCCCCGATCGCGTCCCACACCGGGATCTGGCTGGCCTCGTCGAAGATCACGAGGTCGAAGGGGGGGAAGGTCTTGGGGTCGAGGTACTGCGCCACCGAGAGCGGGCTCATGAGCAAGCAGGGCTTGAGCCGCGGGAGCAGGTTCGGGATCTGGCGGAAGAGCTTGCGGATCGGCATGTGCCGGCGCTGGAGCTCGAGCTGGCGGTTGAGGATCCCGCTCTCCGAGGCCTGGGCGAAGCGCCCCGCGCGCGCGGGCACACTCGCCGCCAGGCGCGCGCGCACGAGCTGGGCGCTGGTCTCGATCAGGGCTTTGTCGAGCTCGCGGAAGCGCGTGACCCGGCGCTCGTGCTCGGCCCGCGTGAACTCGCGGAGCACGGGCGAGGCGTCGACGACCGCGTTGCGCCAGCCCTCGAGGTACGAGCGCTCGAAGGCGTCGCGCACCTGGGCGGGGGCGACCTGGCCCGCCTGGACGGCGGCCGTGAGCGGGCTCAGCCCGGCGCCCTCGGCCTGGCCCCGCA
>JAGQRJ010000761.1 GCA_020425635.1 Planctomycetota bacterium
ACCTCCCCACCGGAGGCCTGCGCGCGATCAAGACCCTGCCCTCGGAGGCCTGCTTCGAGGATCGCGCGCGCTTCGCGCGGGAGGTCGGAGCGCTGGCCCAGCTCGACGGGCACCCCCACGTGGTCCGCGTGCACGCGGCGGGAGTCGAGGGCAGCCACCCCTACCTCGTCCTGGATCTGGCCCCCGGCGGCGACCTCGCCCAGCGCTTGGAGCGCGGCCCGCTGCCCCCCGCAGACGCGCGGCGAATCCTGCTCGAGCTCGCCGAGGGGCTGGGGCACGTGCACCGGCACAGGCTCCTGCACCGCGACCTCAAGCCCCAGAACGTGCTCTTCGCCGAGGACGGGCGCGCCCTGCTCGCCGACTTCGGCCTGGTCCGCGGTTCGTCGCGCAGCTCCTTGACCCAGACCGGGGCCGTGCTCGGGACCCCGAGCTACATGGCCCCAGAACAGGTGCGCGGGGAGCCCCTCGACCCGCGCGCCGACGTCTACGCCCTGGGCGCGATCCTGTATCACGCGCTGACGGGTCGCCCTCCCTTCGCGGGCAACGCGTTCGCGGTGCTGCAGGCGATCGTCGGCTCGTCGCCGCAGCCAGTGCTCGAGCTCGAGCGCCAGGCCGATCCGCGCCTGGTCGCGATCTGCGAGCGCGCCATGGCCAAGGACCCAGCCGCGCGCTACGCCAGCGCCGCAGAGCTCGCAGCGGCCTTGCGCGCGGCGGAGGAGCCCCCCTCGCGCGTCTCCAGGGCGCCCTTGGCCGTGGCCGGGGCCTTGGCCCTCACGGCCACGCTGGGCCTGATCGGGGTCTTCGCTCGCCCGCCGCGGTCGAGGGCGCCGGAGGCAGACCCCGCCGGGCCGCGCGAGCGCGACCGGACCGCGCCGCCGAACGCTCCCGGGGTGAGGCAGGCGCAGGCCCTCGCCGAGCTGGAGCGTCGGCTGCAGGAGCGCCGAGCGCAGGTCCCCGCGGGCGCGCTCCCCGGGGAGGCCGCGGCCGAGGGGCTGCGGAGGCTCGCGGTGGGGGAGGCCGAGGAGGCCCTGCGGTGCTTCCTGCACGAGGCCAAGCACGGGGACCCGCACGGCTGGTCGCTGCTCGCCGAGCACCTGGGAGCTCTGCCGGGGGTGGCCGGCGCAGGCCTGCTGCGCGAGGCCTGTTTGCGTCGTGGCCTGGAGCAGGGCAGCGCGGCGTGCGCGCTGGAGCTTGGCGGCGCGCTCGCGGCCGGGGCGGGGAGCGACTCCGGGCTGCGGCTCGCCGCCGCAGAGCTCTACGTCCAGGCCGTGAGCTTCAAGCCGCCGGCGCCCGAGCTGCAGCTGGCCATGGACCCAGGTCGAGCCGCCAAGCGCCGACTGGTCGAGCTCTGCGCGCTCGAGCCCGAGGGCTTCCCGCTCCCCCTCGACACGGTCCTGGAATACGCCCAGGAGTGCTTCGCCGCCGAGCCCGACCGCGTGCGACGCGCCGCGCTCCAGGCCCCTTGGCTCGCGCTCGGCGAGGCGTGCTGCGAGGAGCTCCGACGAAGCCTGCCTGCGCCGAGCTTCTCGCAGCGCCTGGGGGCCTTCGACGCGCGGGCCGTCGGGCAAGGAACGACCGCGCACATGGTGGCCCGCGTGGCCTGGGAGCGGAGGGACTACGGCCAGGCCGCAGCCTGGGCCTTCCGCGCAGCGGCGGGCGCCACCCCCGACCCCCAGGGCTGGATCGACCTCTACGAGTTCCTTCAACTCCCCGCGTTCTGCGAGGCCTTGCAGGTCGGCCCCGCGCGCGCGCACGCGCTGCAGCGCGCCCTGGTCGAACGCGCCCTGCGGGAGGGCGCGGCCCGCGGCTACGAGCACCTCGGCAACGCGCACGCCCGGGGGATCCCCAGGCTCCTGATCGTGCGCGACCCCCGGCGTGCCCTGACCCTGCTGCGGGGCGGCCTCGACCGGAGCCTGGACACGTCCCGGCGCGGGGGACTGAGCATGGCGCTCGCGTGGCTCGCGGCCACCGCCCGCGCAGACGAGCGGGTGCTCAGCAAGGCGGAGGGGCGAAGCTACCTCCAGGCGGCCCTCGACGCGGGGCGTCAGATCAGCCCGGAGGAGCTGGAGAACCTGCGTGCGCTGCTCGCTGGGGAGTGACCTCCCGCCGGCGGCGGCGTAGCCTGGGGGCATGGGAGCCGAACCCCAGGATCGCCCGCACCCGAGCGCGCCGCGCGACCCCGCGGGGGCGGTGTGGTCCGCGGGGGTGGTGGTCGCCGACCACCGCCTGCTCGAGGTCCTGGGCAGCGGCGGGAGCGGCCAGGTCTGGCGCGCGCTGCACCTGCCCACCGGGGGCGAGCGCGCGATCAAGACGCTGACCCACGGCGCCTCCCCGGAGGAGGTCGCGCGCTTCGCGCGGGAGGTGGGCGCCCTGGCGCAGCTCGACGGACACCCTCACGTGGTGCGCGTGCACACCGCGGGGGTCGCAGGGGGCCGCCCCTACCTGGTCCTCGACCTCGCTCGGGGCGACCTGTCGGCGCGCTTGAAGGCCGGGCCGCTGCCGGCCGAGGAGGTCCGCCGGGTCGCGCTCCAGCTCGGCGCGGGCCTCGCCCACGTGCACGCGCACGGGCTGCTGCACCGCGACCTCAAGCCCCAGAACGTGCTCTTCGCCGAGGACGGGCGGGCGCTGCTCACCGACTTCGGGCTCGTGCGCGGTCCTTCGCGCAGCTCGTTGACCGAGACCGGCGCCATTCTTGGGACCCCGAGCTACATGGCTCCCGAGCAGGTTCGCGGCGAGCCCCTCGACGAGCGCACCGACGTCTACGGATTGGGGGCCGTGCTCTACCACGCGTTGAGCGGGTGTCCCCCGTTCTCGGGGAGCACGATCGCCGTGCTCCACGCGATCCTGGAGGGGCCGCCGCCGCTGGCTCCGGGGCTCGACCGCGACCTCGCCGCGGTGTGCGAGCGCGCCATGGCCTCCACGCCCGAGGACCGCTACGCGAGCGCCGCGGAGTTCGTGCGGGCCTTGCGCCGCGAGTCGGGCGCGGGGAGCCGCGCAGCGCGGCCCCTGGGGGTCGCGCTGGTCGCGGCCGCTGCGTGCCTGGCGCTCGGTCTGTGGAGCTGGAGCGCCGGACGGGTGAGCCCGCCCCCCTCCGCTCCTGGGTCGGGGGACCGGCCGGGGCCCAGCGTCGAGTCGCAGACCCCGGAGGAGGCCCTGGAGGCGCTCGAGGCGCGCCTCGACGCGCTCCCGATCGACGGCCTCCCCGCGCCCGAGGGGCCTCTGTGGTCGGGGCTCCCGGCGCTGGAGTCCTTCCCGCGGCGGCAGCCGAAGCTCGGGCTACGCTGCTTCCTAGGCCTGGCCCGCGACCGCCAGGCTCACGGATGGTTCTTGCTCGCGGAGCACGTGGGCTCGCTCCCGGGCTTCGTGCCCGTCGAGCTCGCGCGCGAGGCCGCCCTGGGCCGAGGCACCAGGCTCGGGAGCCAGGCGTGCGCGGTGGCGCTCGCCGATCGGGTCGACGACGAGCGGCGCGCCGCCGAGCTCTACGCGCAGGCCCTCGGGCTCGACCCGCCGCCTCTGGAGCTGAGCTCCGCGCCGGGGGGCTTCGCGGCGCGAGCCAAGGACCGCCTGGTCGAGCTCTGCGCGGCCGACCCGCGAGGCTTCCCCGTGCCGGTCGACGACGTGCTGCGCTTCGCGCAGGAGCGCTTCTTGGTGGCGGCCCCGGAGGCGCGCGCCGCCCTCGAAGTCCAGTGGCTGCGGCTGGGCGAGCACTGCCTCGAGCGCCTGATCGAGGCGCTCCCCGCGCCGAAGGTCGACCCCGGCGCGCCGCAGCTCGACCACGGCATGCTCGCTCGCAGCGCTGGGCTCAACGCGTTGGAGCTGCGCGACTACCCCCAGGCCGCGGCCTGGTCGGTGACCGCGGCCACGGCGGACCCTCCTGCGCCCCAGGGGTGGATCGCCCTCGGGTCCTTGCTCGAGGACCCGGACGCCCTCGCCAGCTTGGGGCTGAGCCCAGCGCGCAGCAGCGCCCTGCGCCGGGCGCTGCTCGAGCGCGCGCGGAGCGCGGGCTGGTTTCGCGGCTACGAATACCTGGGGAACTTCTATCGCGAGGGAGCGCCGGACCTCCTGATCGCCCC
>JAGQRJ010000762.1 GCA_020425635.1 Planctomycetota bacterium
CGGGTGAGCGACCCGCTGCTCGACCCGGCGGGCGCCTCGCCGCTCGAGCTGCTCTTCGATCACGAGCTGCGCCTCGTCGGGGAGGAGGCCCGATTGAGCCGCCATGTCGACGACCCGGGCCTCCTCGACCGGGGTCAAGAACCCGTCCGCGAGGACCACGTCGAGCACGATCTCGACCCGCGAGCGCCGCTCAGCGAGCAGCCGGGCGTCGTATTCGGCGCGCTTACGCGGATCGCCGAGGGTCGCCTTGGCCGTGCGCAGCTCGCCCTTGAGGAACTCGATGAACGACTTGTGCTTGGGGCTCCGGATCCGCTGGAGGGTCGACATGGACTCTCGGTAGGCCGCGTCGAGGCCGTCCAGAGAGCCGCCGCGGCTCAACCCCAGGAGCTGGTAGAGGTCGGGATCCTTGATCTCGTTGGGGATCCCCAGCAGCTCGTTGTAGCGGGTGCGCAGCTCAGCCACGGACCATGGCCTGGGCGAACTGCTGGTGTTGGCCACGGGTCATGGCCCCCGTGCGCTCGAGCACGGTGCGCACCGACTTTCCGCTGCGCACGTCGCGGGCGTAGACGTGGATCCGACCGTCCCGGTCGTAGTGGTAGGCGACCTCGACCGGGGAGCCCTTGGGGCGCGGCGGGAGCCCAGAGATCACCGCCTCGCCGATGCGGGCGTTGGCGTCGGGGTCGGGGTTCTCGCCCTCGAGCACGACGATCTTGACGCCCGTTTGACCGTCGTTGATCGTCTGGAACGTCGTGCGTTTGGTGACGGGGAGCGCCGAGTTCGAGCCGATCATGATGCTCGTGCGCGGCTGTCCCTGGCGAAACACCAGCACGCCCAGGCTGTGGGAGTTGACGTTGGTCACCGCGGGGACCTTGCCGCCGATCGCGACGTCCAGGGCCTGGCCCAGGCTGACGACCTGGGCGCCCCGCTGGCCAGCAAGCTGAGCGAGGGGCGAAGGCATGGGCGGCGGAGCGCCGATCTCGACCGGCTCGAGCTTGGTGGCCACCGCGAACACCGGGGCCTCTGGCATGGGGGGCAGCGGCGCGGGTGCGCCGCCGACCATGCCTGGCAGCGCGCCGAGGGTCACCGGCGCTGGAGGCGCTGCGGTTCGCCCGGGGAGCGCGCCGGGCTGGGCGACCTGACCGGGGAGCGCGCCAGGCTGGGCGACCTGACCCGGGAGCGCGCCAGGCTGGGCGACTTGGCCGGGGAGCGCGCCGGGCGGGGCGGCGCGCCCGGGGAGCGCGCCGGGCTGGGCGACTTGACCGGGGAGCGCGCCAGGCTGGGCGACCTGACCGGGGAGCGCGCCAGGCTGAGCGACGCGCCCGGGGAGCGCGCCAGGCTGGGCGACTTGGCCGGGGAGCGCGCCTGGCTGGGCGACGCGGCCGGGGAGCGCGCCCAGCGGAGCGTCGGCCACCTTGCCCGGTAGCCCGAACACCTCGGGCAGATCTTCCGCGGTCCCTGCGGCCTTGGGCTGGCTGAGGACCTGAATCTCGAAGCCTTGCTCAGCGCGGATCAGGCCGGCGTAGTAGGCCGCCCCCCGCGCCACGGCGAGCTCGGGGTCGAGGGTCGACTCGATCGGGGCGTTGCTCAGCCGGGCGAGGAGCTCGCGCACCTGCGGCATGTGCGAGCTGCCGCCGACGGGCAGGATCACGTCGAGGTCGCCCCACCCCAGCTTGGCCTTGCCCAGCACCTCCTCGACGTAGGTCTGCGTCTGCTCGAGCAGGGGGCGCGTCAGCTCGTCGAACACGCCCCGGGTGACGTCGAGCTTGAACGACTCGCCAAAGGCGCGGCAGAACACGCGCGCGCGGCTGCGCCGACTGAGGGTCACCTTGGCCGCCTCGCAGCGGTTCCGCAGGTCCTGGATCGCGTCCAGGTCTTCCCTGGGGTCCTTGCCGTGAGCGCGGACGAACTCCTCGGAGACGTAGTTGAGCAGCTCGTCGTCCCAGTCCTTGCCGCCGAGGCGGTGCTCACCGGCGGTTGCGAGCACGCGCACGGCGCGGCCCTCGAGCTCGATCACGGTGACGTCGAAGGTCCCGCCGCCGAGGTCGTAGACCAGAGCGCGCAGGCGGTCACCCTTGGCGGCGTGGTGCAGCCCGTAAGCGAGCGCAGCTGCGGTGGGTTCGTTGAACACGCTCAAGACCTCGAGCCCCGCCAGTCGGCCAGCGTCCATCGTCGCCTGGCGCTCGAGGTCGCCGAAGTAGGCCGGGCAGGTGATCACCGCCGCCGAAGGCCGCGCGCCCAGACGGGCTTCCGCCGAGTCGAGCAGGTGCTTGAGCACGAAGGCCGAGAGCTGAGTGGGGTTCCAGGACTTGCCGTCGACCTCGAAGGCGAAGTCTGGATCGCCCATTTCACGCTTGAAGAACTCGGCGACCCGCGCGGCGTCGGTGTGCGAGAGCTCCCGCGCCTGGCGGCCGACGATCGGCGGCCCAGCAGGGGCGAAGAACACCACGGAGGGGGTAAACGGTTCGCCGTCGAGGTTCGGGATCACCTCCGCACGCCCGAAGGTGTTCAGGAAGGAGATCGCCGAGTTGGTGGTGCCGAGATCGATCCCGACGAGTGGGCCACTCATGGGGTTGAACTTAACGCCACCTGGGCCTGGGAGCAATCGAGCCGCAACCACCTGCCAAACAACTAGGTTGCGACCTCGCTCGGCGAGGGAGGACGCCGCGGAGAAGCGCCGCTAAAGGCAGGAGGGCGTGACTCGGGGTCAGCCGTGCAAGTCGATAAAAAACGAAGGAGTCGTAAAGAAATTGGTGTCAATTCTTAGACTGACGCTCTGCGCGACGGGTGTCGAACGCCGAGCTAAGTCTAGCGTTTCGGCTTGGGCGGAAGGCGACCAAGCCGGGGCTAGACGTAAGTTCTTACGCCCCAGGGCGAAAGCGGCGGAAGACGCGGCTGATCAGCTCGACGGGCCCCGAGGGGTTGTAGAAGCGATCCAGCTCGCTGTCGATCAGGTTCGAAAGCGGAACCCCTTGAAACGACGCGAGCAACGGATCGTGGAACTCCGGTCGACTGGGCGTCAACGGCCCCAGCGGGCGGGTCAACTGACGAAGGCTTTCCTCGATCGAGAAGCGTTCACTGCTCTGCATGACTATCCCCTAAGCCCCATTGAGTTGGACGGTTGTGGCTCGAAGCCCCCGACTTTGGGGGAACTGACGAGATTCCGGCACCGACCTGGTAGCTTCCTGTCACGAGGATCTCCCCTGCAGTTGCCGTGCCAAGGCGCTCACTTCGCTCGAGGCTGGGGGGGGATCCGCAGCTCGGTGCCGCTGCGGAGCGCCTCGGGGCGCGGGACCCGGTCCCGGTTCGCCTCGTGGATCGCCTTCCAGTGCCGGCTCGTGCCGTAGACCTTGCGCGAGATCGCGCCCAGGGTGTCGCCGGGCTCGACGGTGTAGGTTCGCTGCTCGGGGGTCACCGGCTGGGGCTGGGTGGGTTCGACCTCGACGGGCTCCGCCTGGAGGGGGGCGCCTGACCCGTGGGTCGGCGCGTCGGCGAACTCGATGCCCAGGCCCTCGAGCTCGGGGGTGTCTTCGGCGCCTTGCACGACCAGCGGCGGGAGGCCCCGGCTGGTGTCGAGCTCGACCTCGATCAAGCGCGCCACCGCGATCGCCACGATCATCAACCCCAAGATTCCCAGTCGCGCGCCCGTTCCCATGGTCTTGCCTCTATGGGAGCTATCGGGTCATGCGCCGGGCGGCTTTAGGCACATTCCCGCGCGCCGAGGTGGGGCCAGCCGGCCCGGAGGGGGCGTCGTGTGCCTTCGATCGGGCGCTGCGCTCGAATCCGGGTAAACTCCTCGGCATGTTCCGCCGAATACTGATCGCCAATCGCGGCGAGGTCGTGCGCCGCGTGCTGCGCACTTGCAGGCGCCTCGGCGTCGAAGCCGTCGTCGTCTACTCCAGCGCAGATCGCGACGCTGGCTACCTCGAGGAAGCCGACGAGGCGGTGTGCCTGGGTCCGCCCCCCTCCGCGCGCAGCTACCTCGACCGCCTCGCCGTGGTGCAGGCCGCCCGTCAGACGGGCTGCAGCGCGATCCACCCAGGCTGGGGCTTCCTCTCCGAGGACCCCCTGTTCGCTGAGCTCTGCACCCAATGCGGGCTGACCTTCGTGGGGCCCACGCCCCACGTCATGCGGCTCATGGGGCGCAAGGTCTCCGCGCGGCGGGCTGCCGCAGCGGCTGGGCTCGACCCGATCCCCGGGTCGCCCGGGATCCTCGCCTCGGCGGCCGAGGCGCGCGCGGTCGCCGACGAGGTCGGCTACCCGGTGATCCTCAAGGCCGACGCGGGCGGCGGTGGGCGCGGCATGCGCCGCTGCGACGCGCCGGAGGGGATCGAGGAGGCCTTCAACCTCGCCTCCGCCGAGGCCGAGGCCGCCTTCGCCAGCGGGGCCCTCTACTTGGAGAGATACCTCGAGGGCGGGCGACACATCGAGTTCCAGGTCCTGGTCGACACCTACGGCAACGCGATCCACGTCGGCGAGCGGGAGTGCTCGATCCAGCGCAAGCACCAAAAGCTGATCGAGGAGTCTCCCTCGCCCGCCCTCCCCCCCGAGGTGCTGGCCGAGGCCGGGGTCCGCGCGGCGCAGGCGGCGGCGCGGGTCGGCTACGTGGGCGCCGGAACCCTCGAGTGCCTGCTCGACGACAGCGGGGCGCTGCGCTTCATGGAGATGAACGCGCGCCTGCAGGTCGAGCACCCGGTGAGCGAGCTGCGCAGCGGGATCGACCTCGTGGAGCAGCAGCTGCGGATCGCGGCCAACGAGCGGCTCGCCCTGAGCCAGGCGGACGTCCAGCTCACGGGCAGCGCGATCGAGCTCCGGCTCAACGCCGAGGACCCCGAGCACGACTTTCGCCCCGACCCGGGGACGATCTCGCGGCTGCGCTGGCCCGAGGGGGTGCGCGTCGAGAGCCACATTCGCGAGGGCTACCGGATCCCGCCCTACTACGATTCGCTGATCGCCAAGCTGATCGTGCACGCCGCGGATCGCCCGGCCGCGATCCAGGCCGCCCTGCAAGCCCTCGACGACCTCGTGCTCGAGGGCGTGCACACCACCGCTCCCCTGCTGCGCGCGGTGCTCTCCAGCGAGGCCTTCGGGAGCGGGGCCTACGACGTGCGCAGCCTGCCCGGTTGGGAGCACTAGCATGGCCCACGTCCCTCTGCGTCCGATCGGCTCCCCGCGGCGGAGCTTCCTCAGCGACGACGAGTTCGCCGACAACCTCGAGCGCATGCGGCCCTTGGACGAGCGGCTCGGCGAGCGGCGCGCCGAGGTCGCCCTCGGCTGGGGCGAAAAATACGTGGAGCGGGTCCACGCCAAGGGCAAGCTCACGACCCGTGAGCGCCTGGAGCAGCTCAAGGACCCCGGCGCGCCGACCCTCGAGGTGGGGACCTTCGTCAACTACGGCGCGGTCTTCGGCGGCAAGCTCAAGAGCCCCGGGGCCGGCGTGGTGACCGTGTTCACCCGCGTGCGCGGACGCTGGGTCATGGTGATCGCCAACGACAACACGGTCGCCTCCGGGTCGTGGTGGCCCCAGAGCCCGGAGAAGATCGAGCGCGCCCAGGAGATGGCCCTCGAGCTGCGGATCCCGGTGGTCTACCTCGTCGACTGCTCGGGGTTGTTCCTCCCCGAGCAATCGCGAACCTTCCCCGGGGCGCGCGGCGCCGGACACATCTTCCAGAAGAACGCGCTGCTCTCGGCGGCTGGGGTGCCCCAGATCGCCGGGGTCTTCGGGGACTGCATCGCGGGCGGCGGCTACATGCCGATCATCTCCGATCGCGTGGTCATGACCGAGCAGGCCTACATGGTGATCGCCGGGGCGGCCCTCATCAAAGGCGCCAAGAGCGAGAAGATCACGAGCCTCGACATCGGCGGACCCGAGGTGCACGTGCACCAGAGCGGCTGCGCGGACTTGCGCGTCCCCGACGACGCCACCTGCCTGCTCGCGATCCAGCGCGAGGTCGAGCGGCTGCCGCAGCCCGCCGCGGACTATTACCGCAGCGGGCGCGAGCCCGCGCCGCCGCGCTTCGCGCCCGAGGAGCTCGCGGGGATCGTCCCCGTCGACCACCGCGTGGCCTACCCAGCGCACGAGGTCCTCGCGCGCTTGCTCGACGACAGCCTGTTCTGGGAGCTGTGGCCGGGGCAGGGGCAGGAGGTGATCGTCGGGGTGGGCAAGGTCAACGGGCTCTACTGCGGGTTCCTCATGAACCAGCCTGGGCTCGTGCCCGACCCGCTGCACCCCGATCGCCAGCGGCCTGGGGGCACCCTCTACCAGGACGGGATCGCCAAGCTCGCGCAGTTCGCTCGGGCCTGCGACGCCGACGGGATCCCCCTGGTGTGGCTCCAGGACGTGAGCGGCTTCGACATCGGGCGCGAGGCCGAGCGCCTCGGCCTCTTGGGCTGGGGCTCGTCCTTGATCTACGCCAACTCGGTGCAGCGGGCGCCGGTGTTCACGGTGCTCCTGCGTCGGGCGTCCGGGGCCGGCTACTACGCGTTGAGCGGTCGCCCCTACGAGCCGGTGGTGCAGCTCGCGACGCCGATCTCGCGCCTGAGCGTCATGGAGGGGCGAACGCTCGCGATCGCGACCTACAACACGAAGCTCGACGACGACTTCGAGATCGCCAGCAGCGACCCCGCCGAGCGGGCGGCGATCGAGCAGGGCATGCGCGAGGTCGAGGCGCGGATCGAGGGCGACATGGACCCCTACGTCGCCGCGAAGCAGCTCGACACGGACGAGATCGTGTCCTTGGGCGAGCTGCGGGCGGTGCTCGCGGGCTTCGTGGAGCTCGCCTACACCGCCACCGGGGCGCGCACGATCAAGAACCCTCGAATCTGGAGCATGCACGACCTGGCGCGGCTCGGCGCGCCAGCCAGCGCCGGGGAGCGCGAGGCGACCGTGATCCGCGAGGGCGAGGTCCTCTCGCTCGGCGCGCCCGCCGTCGGCGAGTGGCGCCGGCCCGTGGCCGAGGGCACCTGGGTCCGCGCGGGTCAAACCCTGGGGTGGATCGAGCAGGCCGGCGCGGCGATCGCCGTGCTGGTTCCTCAGGGCGTCGTCGGTGCGGTCCGCGCTCCGCGGCGCGCGGGACCCGTGGGCTACGACCAGCCCCTGCTCGAGCTCGAAGAGGGGCCCGCCGCGCTGCACGCCGAGCCCGCGGCGCCGGAGCAGCTGTCTGCGGGTGAGCTCGTCGTGCGCGCCCCGCAGGTCGGGCGCTTCTACCATCGCGCGGCCCCTGAGCGCCCCGCCTACGTGAGCGCGGGAGACGAGGTCGGTCCCGGCGCGCCCCTCGGGCTGATCGAAGTCATGAAGACCTTCTTCCAGGTGCGCTACGGCGACCCCGCCCTCGGCGCGCTGCCGGAGCGGGCGCGGGTGGCTCGCTTCCTCGTCGCCGACGGCGGCGAGGTCGAGCAAGGTCAGCCCTTGATCGAACTGGAGGCGCTGTAGTGGCGCGACGAGGCAAGGGCGGTCCGCGCGGAAAGGGGCGCGGGCGCGGCGGCGGCAAGCCGGGA
>JAGQRJ010000114.1 GCA_020425635.1 Planctomycetota bacterium
GAGACCGAGGCCGAGACCGACGCCGACACCGACGCCGACACCGACGCCGAGACCGGGGTGGACTCGGCTAGACTCCCCGTCCCCAGGAGGTGCACCGTGATCCTGCCCGAAACCGTCGAAGGCGTCGCGTTCGTCGAACACCTGCGCGGCGCGAGCGCTCCCCTGGGGGCGGCCCCCGACCTCCTCGTCGAGGTGCCCCATGGGGCCGACCGCCGCACGCACTACGACGCGCTCCGCGCGCGGCTCCAAGGACCGCTGCCGGAGAACCTGCACGAGTTCTTCAGCATGAACACCGACGTCGGCGCGTGGGCCTTCGGGCGCGCGACCGCCGAGGCGATCCTCGCGGCCGACCCCAGCCGCTCGGCGCTGCTCGTGCGCTGCCTGCTGCCGCGGACCTTCGTCGACACGAACCGAGTGGTCGAGCTCGCGGGAGGCGACCTGACCCAGGGGGGCATGACCGCCGGGATCCCGGTCTACGTGACCGACCCCGGCGACCACGCGCTCCTGCTCGAGCTGCACACGGCCTACGTCGAGGTCGCCCGCGCCGCCTACGCGGCGGTGTGCGGCAAGGGCGGGTTGGCGCTGGTGCCCCACACCTACGGACCGCGGAGCGTGGGGATCCAGCAGGTCGACGCCGAGATCGTCACGAACCTGCGCGAGGCCCTCGCCCCCGACAAGGCCGACACCTGGCCCCTGCGCGCGGAGGTCGACCTCCTGACCCGCGACGCCGACGGGACCCTCTTCGCCCCCGAGGGGCTGGAGGAGGCGCTCCAGGCCGGGTTCCGCGAGGCGGGCTTCGACGTGCACACCAACGACACCTACTTCCTGCACCCGGCGACCCTCGGGCACCGCTGGTCGGTGACCTACCCCGGGCAGGTCCTGAGCCTCGAGGTGCGCCGCGACCTGCTGGTCGAGGCCTGGCGCTGGGACGAGGAAATGCTGCCCGTGCCCGAGAAGGTCGCCCGGGTGGCCCAGGTCCTCGCTCCGGCGCTCGCGCGCCGCCTCGCGCCGTCCCCGAGACCCTAGCAACCTGTTGCAGAAGCCCTGGTAAGGCGCGAAGAGGTCCAGCAACCGTGGGGGGTTGTGACCGACGAGCAACGCAGGCCAGGGCTTCTGCAGCAGGCGGCTAGGGCTTGCAGGGCAGCGACTTAGGCGAGGTCGGGGGCGAGTTCTCGAAAACCTGCGCAATGGTTCTCCGGGGGCCCGTCTGTCTGGCAACCCACCAGGAGACCCCCATGCGCTTCGCCCTCCTCGCCCTCACCTCTGCTCTGCTGATCCCGGCGCTCGGCTGCGTCACCGCCGACGAGGCGCTCAAGGTCCACCAGACCGGGGCCCTCGTCCACGAAGACCCCGAGGGGCTGGGCTTCATGGCCGACGGGACGCCCCTGATCTACGGCCAGCCCGTGGCGCTCCCCCGAGTCAGCGAGCAGACCCGCTACGGGGTGAGCTTCGTCGACACCACCCCCCTGCCCGTGGCCTGGCGCCTGCGCGCAGCCCCCGAGGGCGGGGTCGTCGTGGCCTCGGTGCAGCGCGGCTCCGCCCTCGCCCGCGCCGGGGTGCGCCCCCTCGACCGCGTCGAGCGGGTCGGCCGTGAGGTCCCCGAAGGCAAGTGGGCGACCAACACGATCCGCCAAGCCCTCGAGGGCGGGAACGACCTCGAGCTCACGCTCCGACGCCCCAACGGGGAGCTGCGCCAGGTCTCGGTCGCGCCGAACCACGAGGGGATCCAGACCAGCTCCAAGGTGCGCCTGCTGTCCCTGGTCGGCTGGGCCAGCGGCAACGCGGGCTCGGGCTACCGCGTCGGCCCGGGCGGGATCCTTTGGAACAGCCGCGACGTGACCTTCACCAGCCCCAAGCACACCGTCGTGCGCAGCGAGTTCGGCTGCCTGTTCGACCTGTTCGCCACCCGGAGCGAAGTCGACCTGGAGACCGGCGAAGAGCGCTCCTGCGTGCGCCTGCTGTGGCTGTTCGAGTTCGGCGACGACCAGGCGGTGCCCGAGGACGAGGACGAGGAGTCCTGAGCCAACGCCCTCCTTCCCTCCTTCCCTCCTTCCCTCCTTCCCTCCTTCCCTCCTCCCCTCCTCCCCTCCTTCCCTCTCCGCGAGCCCTCCCATGACCTGCTCCCTCCGAATCGCCCTGGCCTCCGCGGCCACCCTGGCCTGCACGGGCTGCTGGGGAAACCTGCTCCAGCCCAACAAGCTCGATCCGCTGATCACCCTCGCGCAGATCCCGGCGCCTGACGGGGGGCGCCTCGGGCTGACGCCCGACGGCACCCTCCTGCACTACCCGCCGCTGGACGACGTCGACCAGGCCTTGGGGTGCGTGCTCGAGGACGACCCGCAGGGGGTGCGCGTCACCCAGCAGCTGCTGGCCGAGGCGATCCTGCGCCCGGGCGACCGGATCCTGCGCGCCGCGCCCGTGCGGCCGGACCCATGGGCCGAGGGGTCGATCGCGACGCTGACCAGCGCGCAGACCCTGGCGCTGCTCGACGAGGCCGGCCACGTCGTCGCGCGGGTCGACGACCTCAGGGGCTACACGCGCGCGACCACCCAGCTGGCGCTCCTGATCGAGCGCGAGGGCGAGCAGGTGCCGCTGCGCTTCATGGCTGGCGCGCCGCGGGTGCTCCCGCAGCAGCTCTGGCGGCCGGACCTTACCCGGCCGATCGGGTTCACCGCCTGCAGGCTCGACACCCTGTTCCCCGAGCAGGCGGGCGACGGCACCACCTTGCTCGTGACCTGGGTCGCGGAGGGCGGCAAGGCCGCGCTCAAGGGTTTCCGCCCGCTTGGCCTGCTCGTGCAGTCGGGATCGGGCGAGTTCTCCCTGACTCGCGCCTTCATGCACGTGGGCCCCGAGGCGACCGCGCGGGTCGACCCCTACGAGGGCTTCGACCTCTACGGCGGGGCGAACCTGCTCCCCAACGGCCTCGGCAAGCCTGGCGACCCGACCCAGTTCGACCTGCTCGGGGGCGGCATGGGCGTGTTCTGCTTCCAGTACGACGCCGTCGACGAGCTCCTGGTCACCGTGGGGCCGCTGGGGACCTGCCTGACCTACAAGAAGGCGTCCAGCTTCGACCCCGACTACGGCGACTTCGTCGAGGCGAGCGACTGGAGCACGACGGGGTTCAGCGCCGGCTCCAGGACCTACGGAAAGCGCGGGGAGGGGAGCGCCGTGCAGTTCTTGGGCGCCCTCGACTCGCTCGCTACGATCGACAACGACGGCGACGACGGGATCTTCTACTTCTTCCCCGAGGACGAGTGACGCGCAAGACGATCAGCGAGAGCGGCGTCCTGCGCGCCCAGGCCGGGGACGCCGACTCCCTGGAGGACCTGGCCCTGGCCTTCCTGCCTCGGGTCTACGGGCTCGCCCTGCGCCTGACCCGCGACGCGCAGACCGCCGAGGAGGCGACCCAGGAGACCTTCCTCCGCGTGCTGCGCAACCTCGGCGCGCTCAAGAACCGCGCCCGCCTCGACGGCTGGATCCTCCGGATCGCGACCAACGTGGTGCGCGACATGGCCCGCCGCCGCGGGCGCGAGCAGCCCCTGACCTACGAGCCGCCGGCGATCGACGCCGCGCGAGACGACTTCGAGGCCGCGCGACAGAAGGCGATCGACCTCGCCCTCGGCGAGCTGAGCTTCGAGGAGCGCGAGCTGTTCTTGCTCCACACCGTCGAGGGCATGCGGCTCAAGACCCTCGCCAAGACCCACAAGCTGACCTTGCCCGCGATCACCTCCAAGGTGCACCGCACGCGGGCCAAGGTCCGCGCCAAGGCCATGAAGCACATGCGTGCAGCAGGAGCGATCTCGTGAGCGAGTCGCGCTACGACGACGCCACCCTGGCCGCCTACCTCGAGGGGCTCCTCCCCGAGGGCGAGGCGGCCGAGCTCGTGTTGGCCGCCCAGGCCGACCCCGACCTGGCCGCGCGGCTCGCGCTGGCCGAGCGCATGCTCGAGGAGCCGGTCCTGGGGCCGGTGGCCCCGCCCGCGCAGCTCGAGGCCTGGCTGCGGAGCGAGGTCGAGCAGGCCGCGACGACCCTCGCCGAGGAGGGCGCCGACGAGCCCGACCTGCTCGCGGGCGGGCTCGACCTCGAGCAGGTCGAGGCGGCCGCGCGGCGCGTCGCCGAAGAGGTGTTCGCCAAGGTGGGCGGCTCGACCGGGACGTTCGATCCGGGCTCGAGCGGGACGTCCTTCGACCCCAACTCCTCGTCCTCGAACCTCCGGTCGACCGGCGTGTTCGACAAGAAGTTCCTCGCGCTCGCGCGCGAGGTGAAGTCGCTCAAGGAGCAGGTCGAGAAGCCCGCGGCGCCCAGCGGCGACGTGGTCGGCCTCCTGGCCACCGTCGAGTTCAAGCAGGCCTTCGACACCAAGATCAACCAGGTGCTCGGCTACGTGAAGTCCGACGTGGTCCCGCGGGCCGTCAAGAAGGCCCTCGAGGAGCAGCAGTCGTAGGCGAGCGAGGCCCGGCGTGAGCGCTCCCCCGGAACGGGACCCGCGCCCGACCGAGGCGCCCGTCGCGGCGCCCGAGGTTCCCGTCGAGGGCGTACCGAGCGGGTTCCCAGCGTTCCTGCGTCGCCACCGCTGGCTCGACCTCGTGGCCCTCGTGGCGCTCACCCTCGTGGCCCACGCCGGGGCGCTGCTCGACACCGAGTTCACCTACGACGACGTCACGATCGTGGCGAGCGACGCGCGCCTGGAGCTCCGGACGCCCGCCGACGTGGGCCGAGTCCTCCTCGGCAGCTACTGGGGCGAGGCCTTCGCGGGCGAGCGGCTGTACCGTCCGATCCCGCGCTTGACCTACGCCCTCGAGCGCACCCTGTGGGGCACGCGCCCCGACCCGGCGCACTGGGTCAACCTGCTCCTGCACCTCGCGACCATCGCCCTGGTCCTCGACCTCCTGCGCGCGCTCCTGCGCAGCCGCTGGGCCGCGCTCCTCGGCGCCGCGCTGTTCGCGGCGCAGCCGCTCCACGCCGAGGCGACGGCCGGGATCGTCGGTCGCGCGGAGGTCCTCGGGCTCGCGCTCACGCTCGTCGCGCTCCGGCTCCACCGCTGGGCCCGCGCCCATGGCGACGCGCCGCGCGGCTTCGCCCTGGCGGCGTTCACGTTCCTGCTCGCCTTCGGGAGCAAGGAGAGCGCGCTCACCGGACCGTTCCTCCTCGCGCTGCTCGAGGGGGCGGCGGTCGGGGCCTTCGCGCGCCCGTCGCTGCGGCGGGCCTGGCCGTATGCCCTCTACGCCCTCGCGCTCGGGGTCTACTTCGTCGCGCGGCTCGTGGCCCTGGGCGCGATCACGTCGTCGTCC
>JAGQRJ010000763.1 GCA_020425635.1 Planctomycetota bacterium
GCTGGTCCTGGGTTCGAGTCCCAGTGCCCCCAACGCCAGAGCCCGCCATGCAGGCGGGCTCTGGTTCGTGTGGGGCGCTTCGGTCCGGCACCGCGTTCGCGGCCCGCTCCTGCGCCCGACCGAACCGAGGGGCCGATCGGCTAAGCTGTCGGGGTGCAGCAACCTGAACGTGTTCCCAGCTCGGGCAAGCGCAAACGATTCGCGTGGATCGTGCTGGGTGTTTGCGCTGCGGCCTCCCTCCTCGCAGGGTGCCCACCCCCGCCCCAGAGCGGCAAGCCGACGCTCCCAGCGAACGCGCCGAAGGGGACCACGACCAAGGACAGCATGGTCAAGCTGCGGGAGAGCGCCGAGGGCCTGGGGGCCGCGATCGCGGCTCACAATCAGCCCGTCGCCAGCTACCACCTCAAGCACCTGGAGCTGACCCTCCAGGCGCTGCGCCAAGAACACGGCGCCATGGGCGCCCTCGCGCAAGAGAAGCTCGGCGCGAGCATGTCGGCCCTGCGGGTCGCGCTGGAGGACGCCGAGTGGCCCGACGTCGAGCAGAAGCACGAGTCGCTGATCGCCTCCTGCACGAGCTGTCACCCACCCCCCTGGCGGGACGGGATCGCGCCGGTCGGATCGGCCTCTGCCCTCGGGTTGGCGCGGTCTCGCTTGCGCCTCGGCGTCCTCGCGGCCGAAGGTGAGCAGGCGACGCGCGAGCGCTGGGAGCCCCTCGCCGAATACCTCGCGGCCACGCTCCAGGTCGGCGTCGAGTTGGTGCCGCTCGGGTTCGACGCGGTCGGGCCAGCGCTGGCGCAGTCCCGCTTGGACTTCCTGCTCACCAACCCGGCCTCGTTCGCCCGCTACCGCGAACGCTACGGGTTGCGCCTCCTGACCACCCTCCTGAGTCGCCGAGAGGGAGAGGGATACGCGCTCTTTGGTGGGCTCCTCGTCATGCGCGAAGACGAGGTGCGCGCCTTGAAGGACCTGAAGGGGCTGCGCCTGGCCGCCGTCGATCCAGGCTCGCTCGGAGGGTGGCGCTTGCAGCGGGCCGAGCTCCTCGCCGCGGGGGTCGACCCCGAGCGCGACCTCGAGGTCTCCTTCCACTCCACCCACGACGCGGTGCTGCTGGCCGTGCAGGACGGGGAGGCAGACGTGGGCGCCGTGCGGACCGGCACGCTCAGCGACATGATCGCGCGGGGCAAGCTTGCGCCGGGGGGCCTGCGGGTGCTCGGAGGAGAGCGAAACCTCTACACCGAGGGCCTCAGCGGCAAAGACTTTCCCTTTCCGCTCAGCACTCGCCTCGTGCCCCAGTGGCCGCTCTGCGCCAACCCTGACGTGCCCGAGGAGCTCTCCCTCGAGGTCGCCAAGGCCCTCCTCAACCTCCGGCACACCGACCCGGCGTGCCGCGCGGCGAAGATCCAAGGCTTCGGACTTCCTCGGGACTACAGCCTCGTTCAGCAGCTCGTGGCTGAGCAAGACGGAGTGGGGCCCGCCCCGACCGGCTGGCGCTCGGCGGCGCGAGCGCTGCGTCCTCCCCTGGTCTTGGACGGGGTGCTCTTGATCGCCCTCGGCCTGGCGATCGTGGGCCTCCTCCGGCGGGGGACGGCGCTCCGGGCTCAGCGAGACGCGGCCCTGGGCGAGCTCGAGCGCGACCCGTTGACCGGGCTCCTCACGGCGCGCTCACTGGCGCGAGAGTTCGCGCGCGTCCGCAGCAGCGGACAGCCGGGCCAGGAGTTGGCGCTCCTTCACGTCGACCTCGACGGCTTCCGTGAGACCTGCACCACCTTCGGGAGCGAGGTGGCGGAAGCCGTCCTCCGCCACGTGGCCGGACGGCTGGCGGAGGCAGCTCCACAGACCTCGCTGCACCGCCTCCGCGGAGACGAGCTGATCTTGCTCACCTCCGCGAAGCCAGCCGAGGTGGAGTCGCTCGTGGAGCGGCTCCTGGAGGAGATCGCCCGGCCGATTCGCCTGGGCGAGCGCCTGGTCGTGCAAAAGGCCACCGTGGGGGTCGCGCTCGCGCCCCTGGAGGACGCGCGGCTCCCCTCGCTCCTCGACCGCGCTGGAGCGGCCATGGCTCGAGCCAAACTCACCCACCGGGGCGCGTTCTTGATCGCCGGGGAAGGGTCGCCGAGCGACCCCGAGGGCGAGACCGGGACCGGGATCGACGACGAGCCCCTGCGCTTCATGCGGAGCCGCCAGAGCACCCCGACCAAGCTGCCGAGCGGCAACACCCTGATGGTCAAGGCGCCCCCCCCTGACCCGGACCTCTCGACCAGCCTCGGCGGACCGACCGAGGTCATGGACCTCAGCGAAGGCGAAGCGCAGGAGTGACCCGCACTCAACTCGACCGACGCCGAGACGAGGCCCCCGCGCGGCCACCGCAGGCGCCGAGGGCGCCAAGCTGCTAGCTCGCTAGCAAGACCTGGCCCCCCCGGAAGACCCCCAACGCGATCGCGCCGAGGGCGAGCACCCGCGCCACACGCTCGGGCAGGAGGCCTACCGTCGGAGGGAGCGCGGGAGCTGACGAAGGAACGTTGTCCACCCTCAGAGGCTCTGCGAGGCTCGTCATGGCCTGCAGCTCGAGGTCGGAGATCTTCATTTTTCGCCGCATGCGCGCGGTGTCGATCCCGTGCCCCTGCATGTCCAAGCCGAGCTCCTCAATGGCGGCCAAGAACGCGGAGGCCGAGGCATAGCGATCCGCCGGCTTCTTGGCGAGGGCTCGCGCGACCACTTGCCGCACGCCGGCTGAAAAGCTGGGGTCGAGGGGAGGGGGGGCAGCCATGATCTGCTTGAACAGGAGCTCCTGGGTGCTGCCTGCAAAGGGGCGCACCCCGACCAAGAACTCGTAGAGGATCACGCCGACTTGATACAGGTCGGAGCGCTCGTCGGCCGCGGACCCACTCGCCTGTTCGGGCGCCATGTAGGCCGGAGTTCCCAGCACGCTGTGCTGCCCGGTCAGCTCGCCGCCGTCTTGTTCGTCGAGGAGCTTCGCGAGTCCGAAGTCGCACACCTTCACGTGGTCTCGACCTGCGCGGTCGATCTCGAGCAGCAGGTTCGCAGGCTTGAGGTCGCGGTGAAGGATCCCCTGCCCGTGCGCCTCCCGGAGCGCGCAGAGAACCTGCCGCACGAAGTCGAATGCCCGCTCGGGTGGGAAGCGGCCCTCACGGCTGAGGACCTTGTCGAGGGGCTCTCCAGGGCTGTAGTCCTGAACCAGGTAGAGGAACCCCTCCGCGCTCACCTGACAGGAATGGGTCGCGATCGCGTTGGTGTGGGCGAAGGCGAGCGCGGCCTTGGCCTCGCGCAAGAAGCGCTGACGGAACTGCTCCTGGGTGCTCAGCTCTGGGCGCATGACCTTGATCACGACCTGGCGCCCGAGGACCTCGTCCTGGGCGAGGTACACCGCCCCCATTCCGCCCTCGCCGAGCTTGCGCTCGATCAGGTAGTGATCGAGTCGGGTGCTGCTCAAGTCGGGGAGGTCGCCGCTCATGACGCCACTATACGGCTGCGCTGGTTCGCCTTGGGTGCTCTCCATGCCACATCGCGGCACCCTTGTGTAACCGACGCCGACCGCTGTGGACGAAACGCTCGCGAGCGTTTCAGCTTCTCCGACTTAGGACAGGCCCACGCCTTGCTCTCTCGGGCCTCAGGAGGACCTGAATGAAGCAGCCGAAGGAATTCTCGAAGGGCGTGTTCGCGACCGGGCTGTGGGCGATCCTCGTGGGCGCGATCACACTCGCCCTCCCGATCAGCGGGGCCGGCCTCGCGGCGCTGGCGATCGCTGCCCCTGGGTTCTACCTCGCGGGAGGGGAGGTGCTCGATTACGAGGCCGACAAAGCAGCGGAACGACGGCGGGCCGAGCGAGCCGCCGCCCTCGCGGCGTGGGCGACCTCCGCGCGGGACGGGGCGGACACGACCTTCCCCAGCTTCGCGGACGAGAAGCCCCTCGCCCCGCCGGCCTTCGTCGACGCGCTCCCCGAGGCGGCGATCGCAACGCCTGAGCCCGACCCCTCCGTGCCCGAGCTGCGCCCAGACGCCCCCCCCAAGGCACCGTCCAGCCCCCAACCCCGGCCCCCCGCCCGCGGAATCGTGGACGTGCTAGGCCGCTAGCCCGCCTGCTTCGCAGGTGCCCAGCCCGCGGTCTCGTTGAAGACAGGGTGAGCTGGCCCGATCGGGTCCACACCTCGACGTCGCCCCTCGCGTCGCCCGCAGATCCAGGCTGGCCCTCTCCCCCAGCGCTAGGCTAGAGGG
Source organism: Planctomycetota bacterium (assembly GCA_020425635.1). GTDB lineage: Bacteria > Planctomycetota > J058 > J058 > J058 > JAGQRJ01. The sequence continues at coordinate 4,231 of JAGQRJ010000763.1, forward strand.
GTGGACCTGTCCAACTACCAGTTCGGTGAGCTCCTCGGCGAAGGCTCGGCGGGGAGGGTCTA
>JAGQRJ010000764.1 GCA_020425635.1 Planctomycetota bacterium
CAGCGCCGCCCTGGTGTGGCGCACCCTGGGCCTCGGGCTCGAGCTCGGGCGCCCGCTGCCCGACGCGCTGCGCGCCACGCGCGACGCCTTCGCGCGCGGCTCGTGGTCGTGGGGCGAGGTCGACGGCCTGCTGCCCGCGGCCGCCGAGGGGGCCGACCTGCCGGCGCTGCTCAGCGGCCTCGACGCCGAGCACCTGCGCGAGGAGCACCTCCTGCGCGTGGCTCAGGAGCGCGGGAGCCTCGCCGCCGACGTGCTCGCCCTCGCCGCGCTGCGCCGCGAGCAGCTGCTCGACGTCGCGCGCACCGAGGGCGCGGCGCTCTTGCTGTTCGCCGACGCGGCGCTCATGCTCGCCACGGCGGGCATGCTGATCGTGCTCATGGTCGGGTCCGACGGCGGCCCGTTCGCGCTGCTGCGCCTGCTCCAGCAGTGAGCGGCGCGCCCCGGCTCAGACCCCGCCGCCCTCGCCGACCCGGCGCACCTTGAGCGAGTTGATGTTCCCCTTGGCGGTGAGGTTGCTGCCGCCGACGTAGATCGCGAGCTCGCCCGGGCGCACCCAGCCGCGGCGAATGATCTCGGCCTCGGCCTGGTTCACGAGCTGCTCCGAGCGCTCGCTGGCCACCACCAGGATCGGGGTCACCCCGCGGTAGAGGCACATGCGGCGCAGCGCGGCGGGCTGGTCGGAGACGCCGAAGACCGGGATCTTGGGCTGCCACTTGGACATGAAGCGCGCGGTGCGCCCGGTCTTGGTGAAGGTCACCAGGCAGCGCGCGTTGAGGCTCTCGGCGACGTTGAGCGCGCCGCCGCAGATCGCGTCGCAGAAGGTGCTCAGGTCGACCTCGCTCTCGAGGCGGCGGTATTCGGGCTTGTTGGTGTCGGCGTCGGCGTAGGCCGCGATCTGGGCCATGACCCGCACCGCGGCCTCGGGGTAGAGCCCGGTCGCGGTCTCGCCCGAGAGCATGACGGCGTCGGTGCCGTCGAAGATCGCGTTGGCCACGTCGGAGGCCTCGGCCCGGGTGGGGCGCGGGTTCTCCTGCATGGAGTCGAGCATTTGGGTCGCCGTGATCACGGGCTTGTCGAGCAGGGTCGCCATGCCAATGATCCGCTTCTGGATCGAGGGCACCTCGTAGAGCGGGAGCTCCACGCTCAGGTCGCCGCGGGCGACCATGACCGCGTCGAAGGCCGAGACCACCTCGCGCAGGCGCTCGACCGCCTCGGGCCGCTCGATCTTGGCGATCAGCTTGGGCGGGTTCGGCATGTGCGCGGTCAGCTCGCGCAGGGGGCGCACGTCGTTCTCGTGGCGCACGAAGCTCATGGCGACGTAGTCGACCTCGTGCTCGATCCCCCAGGCCAGGTCGCGGCGGTCCTTCTCGGTGAAGGACGCGAGCGAGAGCCCGGTGTCGGGCAGGTTCACGCCCTTGCGCTCGCGCAGGATCCCGCCGTGCACGACCTCGCAGTTGAGGCTGTCGCCGCCCAGGCGCCCGAGCACGCGCAGCTCGATCAGGCCGTCGTCGATCAGCACCCGGTCGCCCTCGGTCGCGTCGTCGGCGAGGCGGGGCAGCGAGATCCCGATCTGCGCGGGGTCGTTGCTCTGCTCGAGGCCCGCCACGAGGCGCACGTGGTCGCCCGCGTGCAGCTCGACCTCCCCCCCGGGCAGCTTGGAGGTGCGGATCTTGGGGCCGCAGAGGTCCTGGAGCACGGCCACCGGGCGGTCGAACTCCTGCTCGAGGGCCCGGATCCGCTTGAGCGTCTCGGTGTGCGTGGCGTGGTCGCCGTGGGAGAAGTTCAGGCGGAACACGTTGACGCCGGCGGCGAGGAGCTTGCGCAGCATGTCCTCGCTCCAGGACGCGGGGCCGATCGTGGCCACGATCTTGGTCTTGCGTCGGCTCGTGAGGTTCATGAACTTGCGGGTGCTCAAGGGCACAGGGCCTCCTCGGGTGGCCGGCAGTCTAGCGTGGGCGGGGGGCGCCGGGGGTGAGCCCCGGGCGCGGGGGGCTCGAGCGGGCGGCCCCGCAAGCTTGAACAGGAGGGTCCAAAGGTAGACCCGGGCGCGCTCAGCCCGCGACGGAGAGCGAGTCGAGCGGGATCGGGATCGGGACCATGATCGACGAGAGGTCGATCTTGCTCAGCCGCAGGCTGGCCTCGCCGCCGTTGGTCAGGGTCATGACCAGGCGCCGACCCGCGACGAGGCTGCGCACCGAGCCGCGATACTCGTTGCCCGAGCGGCTCTTGAGGATCACCCCGTCGCCGGGCTTGAGGTCGCGCGCGCGGAACAGCAAGAACAGCTCGCTCACGTCGCCGCGGGGCAGCTTGAGGTCGGAGCCGATCGGCAGGCGCAGGCTGACCTCGTCGTTGACGTTCTCGAGCAAGGTCCCGCGCAGGGTCCCCGAGCTGCACTCGACGAGGACCTCGTCGCCGGCGTGCACCGGCGGCTCGCCGGTGGGGTCGAGGGGCTCGAAGGTGTCCCACTTCAGCCGGCGCTTGTCGAGGCGCGCGACGCGCCCGTCTTCGAGCCGAATGTAGATCCCGCTGTCGCCCTTGCCGACGCTCAGGAGGCACACCGAATACTGCGACCCTCGCAGGCTCTGGATGCGAAACCGCTGGCCAAAGCTTAGATCGGGCATTCCGTTGCTGCTCACCTTGCTCCCCACATTAGCTCGGTGCCCTATTGGACACAAACTCCACGTCGCTGACCAGCAATTCGCCGGCGTCCAGCAATTCGGCGCACACGCGCCCGACCTGCAGCCGGTCTTCCCCCGACAGGCGCACGAGCTCGTCGAAGCTCAGGCGTCCGTCGACCAGGGTCAACGTCTGTCCACACCCACGCTCGCGCACCGCGCGGAGCTTGGTCTCGGGGTCGACGAAGCGCAGGATCGCGGCGCCGTCCCCAATGCTCAAGCGGATCTCGTCCCAGGCGTTCATGGCGCGCACGGTCTCGAGGAGGAACCCGCTGGTCTGCAGCGCGATCTTGGTCACGCCCTGGCGGGGGGCGAAGAACTCCTCGGGCAGGTCGTTTATGAAGAACGCGAAGGCCGCGTCGGCCCAGAACATGACGTCCAGGAAGCGGTCCTTGATCTCCTGCAGCTCCTGGGCGCTGATCTCGCTCTCGTGGACGCTCTCCACGTCGTCGACCAGCCCGCCCGCGTCGTCGCCGAGCAGGAAGTTCACGAACTCGTCGCCCTCGGCGTCGCTGTAGCGCAGCACGTAGGCGTCGCCCTCGTAGAAGTAGAGCTGCTCCTCGCGGCTCCCGGTGGTCACCTTGAGCACGCCGCTGCGGCGGTTCTCGGCCAGGTCCTGCAGGATCGCCGGGAGGCTCGTGCCGCTCAGCTCGCCGTGGAGCGCGGGCTCGGCGCGGGTCGCGAGCTGGCGCCCGCGGTAGGGCTCGGCGAGCTCGCCGAAGCGGGGGCCGTAGCCGAAGGCGATCCCCGCGCGGATCAGGCGGTGGGCGAGGATATGGTTGTTGCGATCCTGGGCCTCGAGGGCCCAGCGCTCGAGCTCCTCCTGCTTGGGGCGCAGGAGGTAGCCGGCCTTGAGGCCCTTGGCCACGAACTCGGCGAACTTGAGCCGCGGGGCCTCGGCGAAGCGGCACAGCTCGCCCACGTTGCGCGCGGGGGAGAAGCGGCCGAAGAACTTCGCCGCGGGGTCGTTCTTGCGCGTCTGCTTCGAGCGCAGGTAGACCGCGGCGTCTCCGGGCACCGAGCCGAAGATCCACGACCAGTGGCGCAGCCCGTCGCGGACGCGCTTCACCGTCTTGTTGTTGAGGGCCACGATCAGCGCGCTCTCCGAGCTGCCGTCGACGCTCCCCCGGTTCTTGAGGATCACGTCGGCGGTCTCCCAGAACGCGAGGTCCGCGATCTCTTCGATCAAGCGCTCGAGGGAGGCGCGCTCGAGGGAGCCGCTCGCGCAGCGCGCGCGCACCGACTCGTCGTCGAGGTCGCCCTCCTGCTCGGCCAGCGACTTGGGGAGCAGGCCCAGGCGGATCAGGTAGTCCTTGAGCGGCGGGGTCGACCACGGCCCCTCGGAGCTCACCGAGAGCACCCCAGGCAGCGCCGCGAGCCGCAGCACGCGGTCCTTGCGGCGGAACTCGAGGGTGAAGGGCGCCCCCGAGTCGAGGGCCTCCCGCGCGAGGAGGAACAGCCGGTGCCCGTCGAGGCGCCAGCCGCAGGTGATCTCCGGCCCCTCCTTGAACGCGCTCGAGTTGAGGAAGGCGCCCACGGGCCCCAGGCGCAAGGCCCCGCCGCGCGAAGGCTGCACGTCGATCAGGTGCCCGAGCAGGGTGCCCGCGAGGCGGGCGTCGTCTTCGAGCAGGGCCTGCTCGATCAGGCGCTCGGCCTCCTCGGCCTCGATCGGCTCGAGGTGCCCCGCCTCGACCAGGCGCGCGATCCCCGTCAGGGCCTCGAGGTGCGAGGCGCCCCAGGCCTCGAGCAGCGCGTCGAGGCCGGTGCGCCCGTCGAAGTCGGAGGGCTGCGCGCTGGGGGCGAAGTCCTTGAGCGCCTTCTTGACCGCCTTCTCGTCCTTGACCCGCAGCACGACGCGCCCGCTGGGGATCATGCGCCGCACGAGGGAGCGCTCGTCGGAGCGCCGCGCGACCTCGAACACGATCGCGGTCGGCTCGACCAGCAGCCCGCGCCCCGCGGAGAGCTCCGCGTCGATCACCTGCGGCAGCGGGCCCGCGCTGAACTCGAAGTGGCCCTCGTCCCAGAGGAACAGGCTGTGGATCTCCTCGGTGTACTGGCGCTTGACCGTCTCGGCCTTCTTGAGCGCGATCCGCCGCAGGCGGTCGGAGCGCTTGCGCAGCTGGCTCATGAGCCCGCCCCAGGCCCGCGTGATCACCCCGTTGGGCTGCAGCACCTTGCCCAGCGACTCGATCCCCTCCTGGTCGCTGTAGGGAATGAAGATCCGGCCTTCGCGGAAATACAGGCGAAACGACGCGTTGTTGCCGCCCTTGACCGCCAGCACGCCTTCGTGGGCGTTGCCTGCGAGGAAGCGGAAGACGTCCTCGAGACCGAGGCAGCTGACGTCACCGTAGATCGCCATGTATCTGATGGTTAGCGGCTGGAGAGCGTCCGCTCAAGCTTCGTCGGAGAAGGTTGGAGTTCGGTGTGCGATCTTGCGGCGTCCGTGCTCCTCCCGCACGGAAATCCCCGCCGCGGCGGGGGCGTGGGTGTCCCCCTGGGGACGAAAAAACTGAAGGGGAACCTGCAGGGCTGGTTGCTTACATTGGGATTCATGACCATACTCTCGCTCTATGAGGGCGAGGAGGGAACCCTGACGCTGGCACAGCTCGTGTATGGAGCGTGCTTTCCGCTGGTTCAAGGGGGAGAACCAGTCGTTTGCTTGCTCCCAGTTCGTGAGCATGTCTTCGTGCGTCGTGACGACGGAGGCATCGAGCGCGTCCTGCGCAAAGCGCTCGACCTGGAGTCGCCGCTCGAGCGAGGCTCGGTCCCTGCCCTGCGCGAAGGCGACGAGGTCCTGCTCGAGAGCGCCGCGGGCAAGCTGCGCGGGAAGCTCGGGGCGAACCCCGACGGGGAGCAGCTCACGCTCCGCCTCAACCACGGCCAGGAGCTGAAGGTCGAGCGCAGCAAGCTCCAGGCGATCTCGCTCCTGTTCGGCAGCGAGGAGCTGGTCGGCGGCGTGCGCTTCATGGTCAAGAGCAAGAGCGGGAACGCCTACGAGGGCACCGTGGGGCAGGTGCTGCCCGACCGCCGGGCCCTGGTCAAGCTGCTCAACGGGCGCACCGTCGACCTGCGCCTCGACCGCCTGCAGCTCGACACCCTCGTGCTCTCGCTCCCGGTTCCGGTCGACGACACGGCCCTCGTCGCCGCCACCGAGCTCCTCGCCGCGCCCCTCCCCGAGGAGGTCGAGGTCGCGCAGGAGCAGGCCCTGGCCCGCGAGCCCTCCAAGCAGGTCGAAGACGCGCTGGCCCGCGAGCGGCGCTCGGCGCGCCTGCTGCGCCAGCAGCTCCAGGAGGTCCTCGCCGAGCGCGAGCGCCTCGAGACCGACATGAAGGAACGCGAGCGCGCCCTCGAGAGCGAAGTGTGGCGCGGCATGGCGACCAACCGAGACCTCAGCGACGCCAAGAAGCGGCTGCGCGAGCTCGAAGACGAGATTCAGCGGCGCTCTTCCGAGCAGCAGGAACAAGAGGGCTAGCCCGTGGAAGAAGATCAAGCAAAGCGGATCGTCTCCCAGGCCTTGTCGTTGGGGGTCCTGCTCGAGGAGGACGTCGCCTCGGTCGGCAAGGACCAGGACCAGGACCCCGTCGGCCTGCTGGTCGCGCTGCAGAAGAAGGCCTTCCTCACCCCCGACCTGGTCGACGCGCTGACCGAGGTCGTCAAGGCCCAGACCCCGCGCAAGAAGCGCCGCCGCGCCGCGGCCGTGGGCGCCGGGTCCGAGGACACCCTCGCGCCCGAGCGCTCCGACGAAGAGTTCGACACCCTCGCCCCCGAGCGCGACGACGACGCGTTCCTCATGCCGGGCAGCCTCAAGTCCGACTTCCTCGCGGCGAGCTCGTTCATGGACGAGCTCGAGTCGCACACCCTCGCGCCCGAGCGCGAGGGCGAGCTGGAGGTGCCCGGGGGCGCCGCTGCCGAGGGCACCCTCGACGGCGGGACCAACGCCGGGACCCTCGCGGGCGGCGGCACGGTCGGCGGCAGCGGG
>JAGQRJ010000765.1 GCA_020425635.1 Planctomycetota bacterium
CGCGACGTGACCCTCTGGCGCGCCGTCCGCGACGAGGCCGAGCGCCGCGGCGCGACGGAGCGCCTGGCGGAGCTCGCCGAGGACATTCGCGCCAGCGCGCATCGTGTGGAGGTCTCCGCGGACCCCGCCGAGCTGCTGGTGACCGAGGCCGCCGACTTCGACCTCGTGATCATCGGGCTCAGCCGCCAACCTGGGACCCCGCTGTTCGGGCACGTGGTCCGCGCGATCGCGGCCCAGCCTCACACCGCGCTGCTGATGATCGCGCGCACCAAGCGCCGGGGCCCGCCCCCGGCCACCAACCGCATGACGCGGCTCCAACTCCCCGAGGAGTGAACCTGCCGCGCCTCCGCGCGTCTTCAGGCTGAGGCACCCCCGAGGCGCGCGCCCCCGCGCAGTTCGGTCCAGCTGCGGTCCCCGCAGGGAGAGCTCCATGCCCCGCCTTCGCCCCCGCCACGTCTACGCCCTCGTGGCGCTCTCGCTGCTCTCAGGGGTGGCCTGGGTCGACCGAGACCTGCTCGCCCTGCCCGACTACCTGCGCCTGCAAGGCTCCCCTGCGCGAGCCGCGCCGATCCAGAGCTCGCCGCCCTTGCCGCAGGAGATCGAGGCGGTCCAGTCGCTGCGACGGGCCCTCGAGGACTGCGCCGAGGCCCGGGCGCGCTACGCCCAGCGAGTGGGCGCAGGCTCCATGCTCCCCGTCGACGAGGGGCTCCTGGCGGTGCTCGAGCAGACCCCACGCGCCCCCGCGGCTGCTGCGTATCACCAAGCCCGCGCGCATGCTTGGCCCGAATACGCCCAGGCTCTGCACAGCGCGATCCAGCGCGCCCTCGCGGCCAGCGCACGAGACCCCCAAAACGGCCTCTACGAGGTCACGGCCGGGCTGCTCGAGCTGGAGCTCGCGGTGACGCCCTGCTCGGCAGACCCCCTCGCCGGCGCCGTGGGGTGGGCCGAGCTCTCCTCGATCACTCGGGTGACCGACCCCGTCGCCCTCCGCCGCGCAACGTCGCACCTGCGCCGCGGGCTCTCGCGCCCGTCCTTCGGCACCCACCACGCCGAGCACAGCGCGCGCCTCGCGGCGAGCGCCGACGGGACGCCTTTGCGCCGCCTCACTCGCCGCCTCGTGGCGTGTGGGTCGATCGAGCTGCCCGAGGCGTTCGCGGTCCTGGACTCAGGCCGGACCCTGCTGCGACTGGCCGAATCCACCCCCCCGGCCCGCCGCACCCCGCTCCTCGAGCTAGGTCGCCGCCTCGGCCTGCGCATGGCGACCGAGAGTCAGACGACGCTCGGGTTGATGATCGGCGCGTTCCTGGTGAGCGAGACCGACGGCCTCTGGGACCCTGAGCTCGGGCCCGCGAGCGTCGCCGCGGCGCGGGAGCGCGAGCGCCTCGACGCGCTCTCCGCCCGCCGCACGCCGCCGGTGAGCCGCGACACACCGCTGGGTGCCCTCGACCGGGTCACGGTGCGCGAAGGAGTTTGGACCGCCGCCTACGACCCCGCGCTCAACCGGGACCTCGACCGCGCGCTGCTGCGTTCCTTGGCGCTGTGGGGCCTTCTGGTGCTCGCCGGGGCGTGGCTCGTCGCGGGGGCCGGAGCAGGTCGGGGTCCGAGCGCCGGGTGTGGAGCTCGCTTCACCCTGGGCGAAGCCTTGCTCGTAGTCGGCCCCAG
>JAGQRJ010000766.1 GCA_020425635.1 Planctomycetota bacterium
CTCTCGTGGGGGGCCCCCGCCTACGTGGCCGCCGAGCTCGACGCCCTGCGCGCCGACGGGGTCCGACACCTGGTGCTCGACCTGCGTCGGAGTCCGGGCGGCTCGCTCCCCGTGGCCCTCGAGCTCGCGGCCCAGCTCCAGGCGTGGGAAGGCAAGTTGAGCGTGCTCGTCGACGCCGGCACCGCGTCCTCCGCCGAGGCCCTGGCCGCGCTGCTGCAGGACGCCGGGCGCGCGCCGATCGTCGGTGCCCCCACCTGCGGCAAGGGCGTCGCGCGCGCCCTGCGGCTCGCTGACGGCCGCGTGACCCACGCCCAGGACTACCGGGTCGTGCGAGCGGGCGGGCGCCCGCTGAGCGCAGGGGTTGCCCCCGACCACCTCACCTCCCGGGCGCTGCGCGCGGCCCGTCAGCTCCACGCGTGACCCCGCCGCTCTCGCTCTTCAACGAGGGTCAGAGCACGGGCGGCTACTGGCGTAACTTCTCCTTCGCCGCCGAGCCTGGCTCGGTGTGGCTGCAGGAGGTCGAGACCGAGATCACCTGCTTCAGCGGCGACGAGCCCTGGCTGCGCTTCAGCGACCGCTACGGAGAGTTCTTCGTGCTCGACCCCGCGGGAGGGTTGGGCGGGTCCGCGCGCGCGACGCCGCTGCTGGACCTCCACGCCTTCGACGTCTTGCAGGACGGCTGGGGTCGCGCCGGGCTGAGGCGCTGGCTCGCCCGCCAACCAGGCCAGCGCCGCCGCCCCGCGACCCTGCTCACGGTCTGCAAGCGCTTCCGCCTGGGCCCGGGAGCGCTCGAAGGAGTCGAGCTCCCGGCGAGCTGCGCCGCGGAGGGCGCCTTCGACTACCTGACCGAGGGTCCCAACGGCCCGCCTGCAGCCCGCCTCGAGTTCTGCCTCGACCCCCAGGCGGCGGTCGAGCTCCCGAGCCCTCACCGCCCCCAAGGCCTGGGTCGCTTCAGCACGGACGACCGCTGGGAGGCCGTCGAGCGCTACCGCTTCTCCTACCCGAACCTCTCTGGCCAGCTCGTCTCCGCCAGCGACTACGCCCTGCTGAGCCGCGAAAGGACCGCCTCGTGACCGTACCGCTCTCTTCCGAATGGCCCCGTGCCTGCATTCCCCTGGGGGTCGCCGACGATCAGCGCTGGTCGCCCATAGGCTCCGGCGTCCTGATCGTGCAGCGCCCCGGGATCTGGCTCGTGACCCTCGAGCGCGTGCTCCCGCCCCCCGGGGTCCCGGTCTCGGCGTGGGTCAGCAACGCCAACGAGGGCACTCTGTTCGACATCGCCGACCTCCACGCGGAGACGAACTTGGAGTGGATCCGAGCCAAGGGCTGGGCGGCGACCCTGTTCCCCGTGAAGCCGGAGTGGGGGACGAAGGGCTTCAATCAACAGCAGTCGCTCACCGACATGCGGCTGTTGACGCCGCTCGTTCCTTGCTCGACCGTGCAGTGCCTCTACGGCGCGCAGGGCGCGTTCGCCTCCTCGGGCCCCGGAACGCCCTACGTGCTCTCCGGCACGATCAGCCGCTCGAGCCCCGAGGCGATCTTCACCAGCACACCGCTGTATCCGCGCAACACGGGCGCCCCGGTGTTCGCGACCCTCGGGACCAAGGACGGCCCCGAGGTCCGCTTGATCGGGCTCACCGCCGAGGCGCTCCCGGGGAACCCGAGCCTCTCGCCGTTGACCGCCGTCCAGCCGATCTCCCAGGCCTTCGAGCTCCTGGGCAGCGAGGCCGCCCAGACCCAGCTGCAGCAGGTCATGCCTCCGGCCTGAGGATCCTTCGCGCTCACTTGCCGATACAGAACTGGGCGAAGATCCGGTCCAGCACGTCGTCGGTGGAGACCTCGCCCACCAGCGCCCCCAGCGCCTCGAGGGCCTCCTGGACCTCGAACGCGCCGAGCTCGGTGCGCGCGGGGTCGTCGCCCGCGAGCACGTTGATCGCCTCACCCAGCGCTCGGCGCGCGGCCTCCAGGTGCGCCCGCTGCCGCCCGCTGGCGTAGACGTCGGCGCCAGCCGCCGCGCGCGTCGCGAGCGCCGCCTCGAGGGCCTCGCCGAGGGCGTCGAGCCCAAGGCCCGTTGCGGCGGAGACGAAGACCCCCGCCCCGGGCGGGTCGCAGCCCAGGTCGCGCTTGGTCCACACCACGAGCGTCGGCGGCGCGAGCTGCGCGAGCGCGCCGCGCCA
>JAGQRJ010000115.1 GCA_020425635.1 Planctomycetota bacterium
CGCGGTCCACGGCGCCGCGCTGGCGTGCGTGCTCGCGGGCCACGGCGCGCAGGGGCTCGCGCTCGAGGCGCGCCTGCTGCGCTCGGGGCGGGGGCTCGCCGGCCTCGCCTGCTTCCTGGCGCTGGCCCTGCTCGTCGACTGGCGCATGCCCTCGAAGCCCGCGGCGCAGCCGGCGCCGAGCCCCCGTCCGTGGGGCGCCTGGCTCGTGCTCGCGGTCGCGGGAGCCTGGCACGCCTACGTCGTGCAGGCCTGCGAGGGGCCCCTCCTGCAGCTCGACTCGGTGGTCAACCTCTACCACGTCCCGCCCTTCGCCTTCTCCGACCGCGGCGCGCCCCACCAGCCCCCGGTGTTCATGAGCCTCATGCGCCTGCTCGCCAGCGGGCCGGATTACTGGGCGGGCCTGCAGGCGCTCGTCGTCGGGCAACACGCCTGCGTCGTCGCCGCGGCCGTCGCGGTCGAGCGCGTGCTCGCCCGGCGCGCGACCCCGGCGCTGGCGGTCGTGGGCGGGCTGACGGTCGGCCTCGACGGCGGCTTCACGGTCAACGCCCAGACCGTCATGTCCGAGACCTTGGCCACCACGCTCTTGATCCTGTGCGTGGCGCTCCTGTTCCTCGCGCCCGAGCGCCGGCGACCGGCAGGCTGGATCGTGGCCGCGGCGCTGTGCCTCGCGCTCAGCACGCTGACCCGCCAGGTCATGCTGGCCTGGGTCGTGGTCGGCGCGCTGGGGGTGGTCCTCGGCGGGGCGCGGCCGCGCTGGAGGCTCACGGCCTCCTTCGTGGGGGTCGCCCTCGCCCCGGTGGCGCTCATGGTCCTGCACAACTACGTGTTCACTGGCCGCGCGGCGTTCACCGCCGCCGTGGGCCGCAACCTGACCTACCGCGTGCTGGTCGACACGCCGCCGCTCCCCAGGAACACCGACCCCGCGGTCGACCCCTGGGAGCAAGCGCGACGCCTCGCTTGGGCCCAGCGCCACAGCTGCTGGACCGGGCCTTACGGCGCGCTGCACGACGAGCTCGGCTGGACCGACGCCCAGATCGACGAAGCCTTCCAGCGCTTCTACCTCGAGCAGTGGCGCCGCTACCCGCGCTACTACGCCCGCCAGACCCTGGACTACATGGGCCGCCTGCTCGTGGGAGGCGACACCTTCGCGGTCAACGTCGCGCTCCACAACGCGGTCCACGACGAGCTCCCCCCCTGGGAAGACGTCCCTGAGGCCACGCCGCCGCCGCCGCCGGTGCTGTTCGTCGAGCGCGCCGCGCTGACCCGTCGTGTGCTTGTGCTCCTGCTCGGCGCCCTCGCCCCCCTGTGCGCGCTCCCACGCGCCCGCCCGCTCGCGCTCTGTGCCTGGCTGAGCGTGGGCTACTTCACCCTGCTCACCGCCTTGGTCGAGCTCCCCGTTCCGCGCTACCGGCTGCCGGCAGCGGCGTTTGTTGTAATTTGCGCTGTGCTGACCCTCGACGGGCTCTACCGCCGCCTGGCCCGCAAGCTCCCCCCAACCCCGGACCCCGACCCCGAGCAGCCCGTGCCCGACGCCCTCGCAGCCCCAGCCAGTTCGACCCCCAGGGCTCCCGCGCCGCTGGGCCTCGCAGCCCTGGCGGCCCTGCCCCCGCTGTGGGGGGTGGCTTTCGTCGGCGGGGGGGCCCTCGCGATCCTCGGGCACGCAGCCCTCGCGGTCCTCCTCGCCGCGGTCGCGAGCCGGGGCCTCGGCGGCCGACCCACGCCGCCGACCTGGCTCCACCGCGGGTGCTGGGTGGTGGGCTGCGGAGCCCTCGCGTTGAGCGCGGCCCTGGTCGCTTGGCCCACTCACTGGCTCGGCGCCGCCGCCCAGCGCGGGCTCCAGCTCAGCTGCGGCCTGGCCGCTACGGGTTGCTTGCTCGCGCTCCTGCGCGCAGCCGCCTCGGCCTCTCACGCGCGGGAGGCCCCGTCCACCGACGACCCTCCGGGCGTCGCGGGCACGGATCCTGCGTGAGCCCGGCCGACCGCGCGCGTCGACTCGAGGCGGCGGCCGTCGTCGCGGCGGTCGGGGTCCTGCTCGGCGCGGTGTGTCTCGGCTGCGGTCGCGTGGGGCTCACGCTCCTCGCGCCACTCGCCTTTGGAGCGCTCGCGCTCCTCGCGCGCCGGCGCGCCCAGCGCCCGATCCCGCTCTGGCAGGCAGCGTTGGCAGCGACGGCCGCGCTGCTCCTGGTTCACGCCTGGGCCCTGGCCTGGGCCCTTGCGGGCTACACGCCCGCGGGGACCGGGCCCGAAGCCACCTGGCTGCGCGCCGCCCGCGGCTTCGCGCTCCTCGGCGCAGGGGCCTTTGCGGTCGTGCTCTTCCCCTGGCCGCGCGCCACCCCTGACCCGGAGTCGAGCCCGATCCCCCGGCGGGGGCTGTGGGTCGTAGCCGGCGTCTCGGGCGCCTGGCACCTCTACCTGCTCCTCGCCTGCGGAGGGCCGCTGGTGGGGATCGACTCGGTCGTGAACCTGCAGCAGGTCCCGCCGCTGCGATTCAACACTCAGCCCCCGCACCACCCCCCGCTCTACCCGAGCCTCGTGCACCTCGTCGCCGGAGGGCCGCGCTACTGGCCTGGGCTCTGGACGCTCGTCATCGCGCAGCACGCGGCGGCCGTCGGCGCCGCGCTGGCCATAGAGCGGACCCTGGCCCGCTGGACGCACCCTGCGCTCGCGATCGCCGGCGGGCTCACGATCGGACTCGACGGCGCCTTCGCGCTCTACGCGCACACGATCAGCTCGGAGACCTTCGCCACCGCGTTCCTGTTGCTGAGCTTCGCCGCGGCGTCCGCGGCCCCGCACCAGCGCCGCCCCTTGGCCTGGGTCCTCGCGGCGGCGGGCTGCCTCGGGGTCAGCCTGCTCACCCGCCAGGTCATGGTCGGCTGGGTCGTGGTCGGGGGCCTCACGGTGGGGCTCGGCGCGACGCGCTCGCGCTGGGTCTTGGCCGGCGCGTTCGCCGCGGTCGCGCTCGCGCCCGTGGGGGTGGTCCAGGTCCACAACTACGTGTTCACCCGGCGCGCCGCCTTCACTGCGTCGGTCGGGCGCAACCTGATCTACCGCGTGCTCGTCGACACCCCGCCGCTGCCGCGGGGCACGGACCCCGCCCAGGATCCTTGGGAGCGCGCGCGCACGATCGCGTGGGCCGAGCGCGAGCGCTGCTGGACCGGACCCTACAACGCGCTCCAGCGCGAGCTCGGCTGGAGCGACGCGCAGATCGACGAGGCCTTCCAGCGCTTCTACCGCGAACAATGGGGGCGTTACCCCGGGCACTACCTCGGTCAGACGCTGGCCTACATGGGCGAGCTGCTCGTGGCCCGGGAGGGCTTCGAGGACATGGTCGAGGTTCACAACCGGCTGAACCCCGGGCTCCAGCCCTGGACGGAGGTCCCCGCAGCGCCAGCCCCTCCCGCCCCGGTGCGCTTCGTGACGAGCTGGGCGCTGCCGGCGCGGCTCGTCGTGCTCCTGCTCGGGGCCCTCGCGCCGCTCCTGGCTCGGCCCCCGACCCGCTGGCTGGCCTGGTGCGCGTGGCTGAGTGTGGGCTACTTCACCCTGGCCACCTCCCTCGTCGAGCTCCCGCTGGCACGCTACCGCGTGCCTGGCTCGGCCTTCGTCGTGGTCTGCGCTGCGCTGGCCCTGGACGGCCTGATCACGCGTGTGCGCGGCGCCCGCGCGACGCTGGAGTGAGCGCCGAGCGAAATCCGCTCCGACCCGAGCCGGGGCATGTGGTTTAATCTGCCGCTTCGGCGACCCAGGAGGATCTTTGAGCGAACCCGCCCCGCCTTCCAACTCCGCCCCTGCGCCGGGCACGGACGACGGCTACTGGTCGGCGCACTTCGCCTACGACCCGGCCCGCGCCGCGGTGTGGAAGGAGCTCGCCGCCGAGATCCAGAAGGACGTGCCGCCGGGCGCCGAGCTGCTCGACATTGGCGCGGGCTACTGCTACTTCGTGAACCACGTGCAGGCCAAGGCGCGCCACGCCCTCGACCTCGACGAGCGGATCAAGAACTACGCCGAGCCGGGGGTGACCACACACATTGGGGCCTGCACCAAGCTCGACATGTTCGGAGACGCCTCCCTCGACGTGGTCTTCGCGAGCAACATCTTCGAGCACCTGACCCGCGAAGAGTTCGAGCAGACGATCGGCGAGGTCCGCCGCGTGCTCCGCCCCGGCGGGCGGATCATCATCATGCAGCCCAACTACCGGCTCTGCGCGCGCGAGTACTTCGACGACTACACCCACCGCACGGTGTTCACCGACTGGAGCCTCTCGCACTGGCTGCAGGCGCGCGGGTTCAACGTTCTGCGCATGCGCCCGCGCTTCATTCCCGGCGACTTCCGCTCGTCGCGGCCCAAGTGGCCGTGGATGGTCCGCCTCTACCTGAAGCTCCCGTTCCGCCCCTTCGCCCAGCAAATGTATTGCGTCGCCGAGCGCAGCTGAGGAACCCCATGAGCGACGCCGCCACCCAGCACGCCCCCGAGCCCGCGTCTTCCCAGGCCGCCTCCAAGCCGGTCAAGCCGGTGCTCTCGGTCGTCGTCCCGGCCTACAACGAGGGCCGCGCGATCGTCGAGGTCCTCCAGCACCTGCTCGGGGTCCTCGAGCGGCTCCCGGTTCCGAGCGAGGTCGTGGTCGTCAACGACGGGAGCAAGGACGACACCGCCGCCAAGGTCAAGTCGGTCCCCGGGGTGCGCCTGATCGAGAACCCCGTGAACCTCGGCTACGGCCACTCGCTGATCCGCGGCTACACCGCCGCCGAGGGCGAGCTGCTGGCCATGATCGACGCCGACGGGACCTACCCCGCCGAGGCCCTGCTCGAGCTCTACGACCTGATCGCCAAGGGCTCGGACCACGCGATCGGGCAGCGCACGGGGAAGAACTTCCAGCGCCTGTGGTCCAAGCGCCATATCTACCGCTGGCTCTGCCAATACGTCGTCGGCCAGCGCGTGCCCGACGCCAACAGCGGGCTGAGGATCTTCCGCCGCAAGCTGCTCGACACCCTGCGCGGCGACCTCTGCCTGGGGTTCAGCTTCACGACCTCGCTCACACTCTCGTCGATCATGAGCGGCTACGTGGTCACGCACACGCCCATGCGCTACGAGACCCGGGTCGGGCACAGCCACGTGCGCACCAAGGACGTGCTGCGCACCATGCAATACCTGTTCCAGCTGATCGCGGTCTACAACCCGCTCAAGCTGTTCTTGCCCTTCGTGTTCCTCGCGTTCGCGGTCGGGATCGCGGGCACGGCCTACGGCGTGCTCAAGCAGAGCGGCAACGGCTTCCTGCTCGCCGTGATCATGCTCGGGACCATGTTCCTCCTGATCGGTCAGGCCGCGCAGGCCTACATTCACTCGCGCATGGGGCTCTACCCCGCCTGGCGGCTGCGTCAACGCGAGGAGGACCCGAGCGCGGACGCGTGAGCGTCGGCTACGCCTGGCGCGCCCAGGCGTTCTTCGTCCACGACCGCGAGGTCGTGAGCGAGGCTCAGCGCGCCTGAGGGTGCCCGGGGGGTGAGCCCGAGCGGCTCCGCCGCGAGGGCGCGGGGGCCTCGGAGAGGCCCCTTGACCCCCCTCGATCAGACCTCGCCGAGCATGGCGTCGAGCCAATGGTGCAGGATCGCGGCGTGGCTGGTCTCGGCGTTGCCGTAGGTGGTCGCCGCGACGTAAATGTTCAGCGTGCCGTTGAGCCTCAGGGTGTTGTCGGGGGTCATGCCGGAGAGCCCGACGACGTGCATGCCCAGCTCGCGGGCCATGCCCACGCCTTGAACGATGTTCGGCGAACGCCCAGAGCTCGAGATCGCGACGAGCATGTCGCCGGCCTGGCCCCGGCGACGCAGGGGCTCGGAGAACACGTGCTCGTAGCCCATGTCGTTGCCGATCGCGGTGACCAGGGAGGGGTCGGTGAACACCTGGGTGTGCACGCGCGCGTTCTTGGCGAGGTCGGCCGAGAAGTGGCTCGCCATGCTCGCGCTCGCGCCGTTGCCCACGAAGTAGATCGTGCGCCCCGCGTCGCGCAGCGCGCGGGTCAGCTCGACCCAGCGCGCGAAGCCCGCGTCGACGGGCAGCGCCGAGCCCGCCTGGTCCGTGAACTCCACCGCGTTCAGCAGCGCCGTGAGGGCGCTGACCTTGTTCGTCCAGCTCATACGGGGAGTCTACTGGCTCCGCGGAGATTCACCTACCCGCAGGCCGACCTCGGCTCCCCGAGACAGACTCCGCCTACGACGCCGAGACCTTGTCGGAATACAGCGCGAGGCTCTCCTCGACCATGCGCCCGACCCCGAAGCGCGCGGCGACCAGCTCCGCTCCGGCGCGGCCCATGCGCGCGCGGAGCTCGGGATCGCCAGCCAGCTGCGCCAGGCGCTGAGCGATCCCCTCGACGTCGCCCATGTCGCAGAGGTAGCCCGTCTCCCCGTCGACCACGGTCTCGGGGGTCCCCCCGACCCGGGTCGCCACGATCGGGACCTGCATGGCCTGGCTCTCCAGCGCGGCGTTGGGGCAGCCCTCGGCGTCGCTGACCAGGATCGAGGCGTCGGCCACCTGGAGGTAGCGCCAGGGGTCGGGCACGCGCCCGCGGAAGTCGAGCACCTCCTCGAGCCCGAGCTGGCGGGCCTCGTGGTGGGTCCGCTCGGCCTGGGCGCCCACTCCGAGGTGCAGCACGCGCAGGGTCGGAACGAGCTCGCGCAGGCGCGCGACGACGCGCACGAAGTCTTGCGGCCGCTTCTCTTCGGCCAGGCGAAACACGCCGACCACGACGAAGGCGTCGTCCTTGAAGCCGAGCAGCTTGCGCTGAGTCGCGCGCTGGGCGGGGTTCGAGCGCTTGAAGCGCTCGCCTTCGAAGCCGTTGTAGACCCGACGAAAGCGCGCGGGGTCGAGCTCCAGCCAAGCCGCGTAGTCGTCGGCGCCCGCCTGGGAGTTGGCCACGAAGGTCACCCGCGGCGAACGCGCCAGGGCCTGGTAGCTCGTGCGGAACCAGGGGCGCAGCAGGCGCGGGAAGTGGATCGGGCTCACGTTGCGCGTGCTCACGAGGATCCGCGGGACGTCGGTCAAGAGCCCGGCGATCGCGCCGAGGGTGTTGCTCTCGTCGAGCCAGCAGTGGAGCACGTCGGGCGGGTCGCGCTGGAGCTCGGTGATCAGCGGATAGAGCGTGAACGAGCTCAGGTGGTCGCGCACGAAGTCGACCGCGACTCCGCGCTTGGGGTTCATGGTCCGCGTGCGGTGGTGGAGCCCCAGCGCGCGGACCTTGACCCCCGCCGCCTCGAGGTCGGGGACGTAGTGCCCCTCGCTGCCCTCCAGCGAGTAGGCCGTCCACACCTCGACGTCGAGCCCGCGCTCGCGGGCGCCGCGCGCGAGCAGCGTCAGCTGCCGCTCGGCGCCCCCCGGTCCCAGAGCGCCAATGTAGTGCACCACCCGGGGGGTCGCCGGGACCTCGCGCACCGGGCGCCCTTCGGCGTAGGCCACGACCTCGTCGGCCGCCCCGAGGGTCGCCTCGAGGTTGGGCCAGGAGGGGTCGACCTCGTAGCGCAGGTAGGTCGCCGCCAGCCGCGCCACGGGGGTCGCCCCGATCAGCCGGCGCAGGCCCCGCGCCGCGGCGAGGACCACCGCCCCGCGCCCGTTGCTCTCGAACCACGAGCCGTGGGAGTCGACGAGGAAGCAGTGCGCGTCGGGCGCGCACTGCCGCAGGCCGCGGAGGATTCCCCGCGGCCGCGCGCTGCGCAAGGTGTGGACCACCAGCCGGGTCGCGCCGAGCGAACCCTTGGGCAACGCGCGCAGCTCCTTCCAGGTCAGCCGCGGCGCAGCCTCCGCCCCGGGGATCTCCACCGGACCGTCGCAGACCACCTGCACGCCGCTCGCGCCGCGCAGCTCGGCCGCGATCGCGAGCTCGGGGTCGAAGCACAGGACCAGGGTCGGGGCGCCCTCGAGGTCGATCGGACCGTTCGCCATGAGGTCAGGCTACCCGGGGAAAACTGGGCGACCAACCCCCGCGCGTTGCCAACTGGGCCTCGGCGCTGAATAATCGCGACCCCGAGAGGCGACCGCCCCCATGAGCTCCCTGGAAGACGCCAAGATCCTGCCCTTCGAAGGCTGCCAGCAGACCTTCAGCGGGCTGCGGGACGCGGGCAAGCGCCTGGTGCACTGCCACGGGACCTTCGACCTCCTGCACCCCGGCCACATAAAGCACCTCCAGGAGGCCAAGACCCACGGCGACGTGCTCGTGGTGACCCTGACCTCGGCGCCCTTCGTCAACAAGGGTCCCGGGCGCCCGGTGTTCTCCGACGAGCAGCGCGCCTACCAGCTCGCGCACCTCTCGATCGTGGACTACGTGGTCGTGATCCCGCACCCCTACGCGGTCGAGGCGATCGACGCGGTCCGCCCGCACGTCTACTGCAAGGGCACCGAGTACGCGACGCCCAAGGACGACACCGACCGCAGGATCGACGACGACGCCGCCGCGGTCGCCAAGCACGGCGGCGTGGTGCAGTTCGTCGGCGCTCCGCTGCACAGCTCGACCCGCCTGATCTCGGCGCACCTCGACGCCCTCGACCCCGACGTGCGCGAATACCTCGACCGCTTCCCGCTCAGCGACGCGAGCCAGCGGCTCGACGACGTGCTCGCGAAGATCCGCGGCCTGCGGGTGCTCGTCGTCGGCGACCTGATCGTCGACCGCTACAGCTACTGCATGGTCCAGGGCCTCACGAGCAAGGCGCGCGTGCTCTCGGTGCGCCCCGTGCGCGACGAAGACTACCTCGGAGGCTCGCTCGCGATCGCGCGCGCGGTGGCGAGCTGGGGCTGCGAGACCAAGCTGATCGCCCTCGCGGGTCGCGAGCCCTACCTCGACGCCGCCCTGCGCGAGCTCGAGCACGAGCCGCTGCGGCTCGACCTCGTGCGCGACCCGGACTACCCCACGATCCTCAAGCAGCGCTACGTCGAGCGCCCGGGCAAGCGCAAGGACCTGATCAAGCACTTCTCGGTCAACCGCCTGCGCGACCAGCCTTCGACCGGGCTGCGCGACAAGCTCCTGCACCGCCTGAAGAGCGCGCTCGAAGACTGCGACCTGGTGATCGCCTGCGACTACGGGCACGGCATGATCGACGCCACGGTCCAAGCCCTGCTCGAGGAGCGCTCCCCCTACCTCGCGCTCAACTGCCAGACCAACAGCTACAACTACGGCTTCAACCTGATCACGAAGTACAAGCGCTGCGACCTCGTCTCCCTCGACGAGAAGGAGCTCTGCCTCGCCTACCACCAGCGCGGGATCAGCGAGTTCGAGCTCTTGGGGCGCCTCGGGACCGAGCTCGGCGCGAAGCAGGGCTGGCTGACCCTCGGCTCCTCGGGCTCGGTGGTGTGGACCGAGAGCGGAGAGACCCACGCCTGCCCGGCCATGACCAAGCAGACCGTCGACACCGTGGGCGCCGGCGACGCGTTCTTCGCGGCCGCCGCGCTCTGTGGCCGCGTGGGCGCCGACGTCGAGCTGACCTCGGTGCTCGCCAACGTCGCGGGGGCGATCGCGGCGAACGTGGTCGGCAACGCCGAACCCGTGCTGCAGGAGGTCGTGGTCAAGAACGCGCGCTACCTGCTCAAGGGCGCCGGCAGGAGCTGAGCGCTCAGACCTGGCCCAGGGCGGCGCACACCGCGGTCGGGGTGTCGCTGCCCAGGTAGTCCACGCCCAGGTCGCGGTAGCGCCCGGCCGCGTCGGGGTCGTTGCAGTTCCAGGTGCACACCTGCACGCCGCCGGCGTGGCAGCGCTCGACGAGGTCGGGGTCGAGCAGCGCGATCCCCACCGAGAACACCTCGGCCTTGGCCGCGCGGGCCACGGCCGCGGGGTCGACGGGGCGTCCGTAGAGCAGGCACGCGGTGCGCAGGGCCGGCTCCAGCGCCTTCACCGTGAGCAGCCAGGGGTGCACGAAGGACTTCACGAAGCAGGCCTCGACCTGGTCGGCGGCCTGGATCGCCTGGACCACCCGCGCCTCGCAGCCGGGGGCCTTGAGCTCGACGAAGAGCTCGGCGCGCCCTCGGCAGAGCTCGAGGACCTCGGCCAGGGTCGGGACCTGCGCCCCGTCGCCGGCGTCGAGGGCGCGGAGCTCGGCCAGGGTGTGCGCGTCCACCCGGCCCGCGCCGTCGGTCGTGCGCTCGAGGGTCTCGTCGTGGATCACGACCAGCGCGCCGTCGCGGGTGGGCTGCACGTCGACCTCGATCGCCTCGGCCCCGGCCTCGAGGGCCCGCGCGATCGACGGCAGCGTGTTCTCGGGGGCCTCGTGGCGCGCCCCCCGGTGACCCATGACCTTCACGAGCGGACTCCCCTCATACGCGCCCCACGGTCTTCATGCCGAGCCCCACCGCGTAGCCCAGGGCGCCGAGCACGTTGCGCACGACGATCACGGGCGGGTAGAGGAGCGCGACCGGGTCCCGGCGTGAGACCACGTAGTGCAGCGCGCGCGGGGTCTGGGCCAGGAGCGCCAGGCCCAGGAGCCCCGGACCCGCGCTGAACGCGACCAGGTTCAAGGGCGGCGGGAGCACGAAGCCCAGGGGCACCGCGCACAGCCCGCCCGCGGCCAGGGCGCACAGCCCCACGTGCAGCGCGAGGAAGCGGTCGGCGGGGTAGAGGTCGAGGACCTCGTTGTGCACGCGATAGCGCGCGTAGGCGTACTGCCGGCGGAGGTAGCCGAAGAGCGTGGTCTTGTAGTGGTGCTTGACCCGCGCCTCGGGCTCGTAGACCAGGCGCTTGCCCGCCTTGACCAGGTTCCCGTTGAACACCGAGTCGAGGCTCGCGTTGACCAGGCGCTCGTCGAAGGGCCCGGCCAGCTCGAAGGCCTCGCGGCGGTAGAGCACGTTGGCCGAGGTCAGGTGCTTGGCTTCGCGCGGCTTGCTCTGGAACTTGGTCTCGATCTCGTA
>JAGQRJ010000767.1 GCA_020425635.1 Planctomycetota bacterium
CCCGAGCGCCAGGGTCGAGCCGCGTCCGAGCGCCAAGCTCGAGCCGCGCCCGCCGCGTACCAAGGGGGGCTCCCGGGAGCTGCGGCGCTTCGCGGACCTGGGCTGGAAGGTCAGCGACCAGCGCGGCGCCAAGACGATCGCGGTCGACGTGGGCGCCGAGGTGATGTGCGTCACCCGCTTCGAGGGCAACTACGCCGCCGCCAAGGACGAAGCGCATCCGACCCTGGTGGTGGCCCGCGACCCCCACGCGCTGCGCAGCCTCGAGCCCTTCTCCCTCGACTACGGCCTGCCCGCCCTCGAGCGCTGGCCCGCGGCAGAGGTCCTGCGAGGCACCCACGGCTCGCTCTCGATCCCCTCACAGATCGGGCTGATCGAGTTCCCGGCCACGCACGTGCTCAGCGGCGCCATCGACAAGATGCGCCAGGAGGGCAAGCGCCAGCACCGCGACCTGGCCGTGACCCTGCCGACCTTTTTCCCGACCGAGCTCGACCGCCGCGTGCGGCAGGTCGTCTCCCCCCGGCGCAAGGGCGGGTTCCCCGGGGTCCAAGGCCCGGTAGCCGCGGCCTACTTCTACCTCGCCCCGGCCCTCGACCTGGTGAAGGACGAGACCCCCCTCGCCTCGTGGTCGCGCAAGGCCCTCGACGCGGGGGAGGTCCTGATCCTCGACTGGGGGGCGAGCGGCCTCGAGTATGGCCTCGTCGCCGCGCGCAGCAACAGCTCGGGCACCGAGCTGCGCCTGGTGCTGGCGGGGGTGTGGCCAAGCCTCGGCGGGCATCGCCTGACCCTGGAGATCTTCCAAGGCCTCAAGCGCATGCTGATCGACAAGATCGTGGAGGCCGGCCCCTCCGACGAGCTCGTCCCCGGTCCGCTCTACACCAAGGCCCGCGCCCGCGCTGGGGAGATCCCGCGGCCCCCCGGCTACGAGGAGGCGTTCGAGGTCCTGCAATACCTCGGCAACGGGCCGCTCCCCAGCCACGAGGCGGCGCGTCGCGAGGAGCTGCGCAACCTCGTGTTCCCCACGATCTGGCGCTACGCGCCCGGCACCGAGCCGCGCGGCTTCGCTCCCTACCGCAAGCTCGCGATCCAGCACTTCAAGGCGCTGTGGTCGGGCGCCGAGCGGCTGAAGCGCCTGATGCTCTCTGCCCCGCAAAAGCACCTCACTCGCAAGACGATCGCCTGGAACCTGGAAGCCCTCGACAGCCCGTTCAGCGGGGAGATCTACGAGGCCGCGCTCAACTACCCGGTCGAGCCCTTCCTCGACCAGCTCACCCAGCGCCTGCACGACGCCGCGACCCACATTCACGGGCGCCTGCGCAGCGCGGGGCGCGATCAGGTGCCCGTGGCCTACGCCGGCATGCAGGCCGCGTCGGCGCTGCTCGACGACGCCTTGCTCGGCCCCAACGCGCCGGCGTTCTGCAAGACCCTCGCCCCTCCGAGCAGCGACCCCCTCGAGCTCAAGAGCGTGGTCAACCGCGGCGCGGCGCTGCTCAACCGCGACCGCAAGGTCGTCGACCTCGGGCCCCCGGTCGACGTGCTCCCCTTCAACGTGCTGATCGCCGACTGCCTGGGGAACGTGCTCGTGTTCGCCGCGGGCCCGATCGACGAGCTGGTCGTGTTCCAGCGCCGGATCCGGGTGGAGCAGGGCTTCCCGCGCTTCGAGTTCTACCTCTACGAGTCCGAGGACGCGACGGTCCGCGGGACCTGGGGCGCCATCGACTTCCAGAAGCCCTTCGAGTTCACCGAGCGCGATCGCGTGTTCGCCGTCGACCCCCGCTACGGCTTCGGGCGCGAGCTCCCGCTGCTCGGGGCGTTGCGCCCAGACAAGGGCGCGAACCTGCACAAGCACTTCTTCGACCGCTCGACCCCCGGGCACGACGGCGGGTTGATCGACTTCCGCCAGTTCGCCCCCAAGGACCACCCGACCACGCGGAACTTCCTGCACTTCCTCGAGTATGGCCTGCAGAGCGAGTTCCACCGCAAGGTGTGTCTGCTGGAGCGCGAGTTCAAGGCCCCCCCCCGCCGCTTCGACTACATTTGGCAGCGCTACTACCTCTCCCGCTCGCAGGAGCTGATCGTGGTGCGTGAGTGGTGGGCGCCGCGCGAAGGCAAGCTCGTGCTGAACCGGACCTTGCACACCTGCCACGGGCAGACCGAATCCAACACCATTCTGGGCCTCGACTGGGGGACGTACTAATGCGCACCCCCACCCCGCCCGCCGCGATCCTGCGCCGCGGATCCCACGCAACGCAAGAGAGGCAGAGATGAAGGCCGAGGCCACCGTGCTCGAAGAGCTGGCCGACGAGCTGACCCTCCTGGTCGAGTGGCTCCGCGAAAAGACGGAGCCGGACTCGACGGAGCGTGAGTTCGTCAATGGGCTACACCGTGACCTGTACGTGCTCGAGCGCGCCTGCGCCGACGCGCCGGCGGGCGACCACGCCGCGTGGATCCAACCCTTCCTCGCGCTGGCGGTGGCGAAGCTCGAGTTCGGGCAGCAGCTCCTGGAGCCAGGGCTGGCCAAGCGCGTCGCGCAGACCCGCCAACGGCTCGAGGGCTTCCTCGGACGCAACGAGGTCACGATCAAGCTCAAGCAGGCCGCGCTCCCGCTGCTCACGCCGCAGACGCTGAAGCCCGAGGCCTACGCCTACCTCGAGCGCTCGGGGGCGCTCGAGGCCCTGCGCAGCGCGGAGCTCTTGCGCGGCGCGCTGCCCGAGCTGCAGCTCGCGGCCCGGCTCCTCGAGGGCTTGGGCGTGCACCTGGCCATGGGGCACGGCGAGACGCCGGGGCCCCAGGACGCCGAGCTGCGCGGGCTCGCCGAGCGCGTCGCGGGCTGGCTGCGCAGCCAGCCCGAGGTCGTGGAGCACACCCCCGAGGCGGGCTCGCAGCCCGAGGAGGGCATGGCGCGGCGGGTCGAGGCCTCGCAGCGCATGCCCGGCGTCCCCCGCGGGGCCGTCGCGGCGGTGGCCAGCCCGGGGTTCTCCCACGGCGAATCCTGGCTCGGGCTCCCGGTGGTGGTGGTGTCGCCGGGCGCCGGCAAGAAGCTCGTGGGCGCCGTGCGGAACCTGGTCGAAGGCGCGGCGCCCATGCTCCGCACCCTGTTGCGGCCCCAGGTCGAGGTGCTCACCAAGCGCTTCTACGCGATCGTCGACGACCCCGGGTCGGAGCCCCGCGCCACGGCGCGGGCGGCCCTGGACCTCGTCGACTGCGTGCGGCCCGTCGTCCAGGAAGACAGCGCGGCGCTCGCTCCGGTGCTGCACGCGCTGAGCGAAGACTTCGGCGTGGCCGAGTCGGAGCTGATCCTCTCGACCCCAGGCACGATGCTGCCCGGCGGCGAGGAGGTCCAGCCGCTGAACGTGTTCTCACAGGAGATCGGCGTCGGCCAGATCGTGGCGATCCTGCGGCCCGGGCTGCGCCTGGGCGGGGAGCTCGTGCGCCCGGCGCTGGTCCAGGTCAGCCAGGGCCCGCCGCCTCCCGGCTTCGTCGACGACGTGCTCGAGCTGCTCGGCGACGACCCGCGCTCGGAGCACCTGCGCACGCGGATCGAGCTCGCGCGCTGCCTCGCCGCGGGCGACGCGGGCCAGGCGCTGAGCCGCGAGCTGGCCGCCCTCTCGCTGGAGCTCCGCGACGACGAGCTGGGCGAGGCCGCCCAGCGCGCCCTGCGCGTGGTGCTCGACGAGCCCCCCTCGAACCTCTCGGGCGTCGACGGCTGGGAGAGCGTGCGGGAGTTGCTCGACGCGAACCTCGAGCGCTTCTTCGAAGACGGCGACTCGGGCGTGCTCGCCGTGTTCCGCCTGGTGCGTCCGTTCTTGCAGGGCCTGCGCACCGGGCTCCTCGAGGGGGCGCGGCTGCGCGCCCTCGGCGAGTCGATGAGCGCGCTGTTGAGCCTGTTCGACGAGGAGCTCGCCGAGCTCGCGCGCGCCTGGCTGTTCGGCGAGCTCGAGCGCCTGGGCTCGGAGGGCTACGAGGCCGGGGGACACACCCGCCGCCTGGTGCGGACCGCCGCCCGCGCGATCAAGACCTTCTACGCCAACCAGGAGCTGACCCTCGCGCTCGAGCTCACCCAGGCGCTGCAGCGCTCGGGGCTGGCCGTCTACCCCGGCGACGGCGAGCTGCTCGAGCTCTGCCCCGACCCGGAGCACATGTTCCACCGCCTGGAGGCCACCTACAGCGGCGAGCCCCGCGGCACGGTCCTTGGCGAGTTCGACCCCGCCGTCGCGGCCGAGCTCGGCGACGGCGACACCCGCGAGACCGGCGCGATCTCGCTCAGCCTCGGCCCTCAGCCCGCCGTGGTCGAGTGGTTGACCGGCGACGCCTTCAAGGCCTCGCGGCTCGGCTCGGCGTCTGCGCGGCTGGCCCAGGACATTCGCGACCTCGACCGCGCCCGCATGCTCGGTGAGCTCAAAGGCGACGCCGGCGCAGAGCGCCAGTTCGCGGTCGACGTGGCGGAGCGGATCACCGCCGCGCTGCAGGCCGCCAACTGGCAACGCAGCGATCAAGACCGCCCGGGCCTGGTCAAGCTCTTCGACCTCCTGCGCGAGGACTTCCGCCTCGAGCTGCTCCCGGGCTACCTCTCCTACCGCCGCCTGCGCGAGCTCGGCCAGGACCGCGGGAACGCGGTCGCGATCGAGGTCGTGCGCGAGGGGAGCCGCGACATTCAGCTGCGCAAGCTGGGCGCGTTCTACCGCGACGAGCTGCTGGCGCCCCTCGACATGCGCTGGTGCACCGGTCCCCCGCCGGCCTACGTCGCCCACCTGCGCAAGATCCCCTGGTTCTCGGCGGTCCTCGACGGCAAGGACCCGGGGATCGAGATCCCGCCGGGCGCGCGCGAGGCGATCCTCGACTTCGAGTCGCCCGACGCGCAGTCGCTCGACGGCGTGGTCGTGGCCATGTCGACGGTCGTGACCTGGCTGGCCAACGAGCAGGTCACGCTGCTCGCGGACTTCTGCAAGCACGTCAAGAACGCGCCGGGGCTGGAGTTCACCTTCTTCCCGCTGCCGGGCCACGTCTACGGCCAGCCGCAGCTCTTGACCGCGGTGGAGCGCGCCGACACCCCCGACTCGATCCGGGTCGTGCGCGACGCGGGGCACGAAGACGGCGAGGCGATCCGGGTCGACCGAATCGCGATCTTCCAGAAGGGCCGCCGCCTGAGCGAGGAGCCCCAGGCGACGTTCTCGCTCAAGGCGCTGCCCCGAGCCTGCGACGCGCTCTCCGAAGCGCTGGCGCCCCTGCTCAAGAGCAACCACGTGCCCGCCGCGATCAAGGCCGAGCTGCGCGGGCACGTCACCCGCCTGGCGCTGGTCAGCACCGAGGAGGCGGAGCGCGCGATCGAGCTCAACGCCTTCAAGTCGCTGCTCGCGGCGCGCCTGGTCGACCCCAGCTACCCCTCCGAGCCCGACAACCCGCTGCACGGAGCGGGCGCCTACCTGGCCTCGCGCCTGGAGTCGAGCGGAGTGCTCGTGATCGACCGCTTCTCGGGCTTCAGCAAGGTCGACGAAGCGCTCAAGGGCAAGCCCGCGGAGGCCGCCGAGATCTACGACGTGTTCTGCACGGCGGGCGCGCCGGAGCTGGTCGAGGTCAAGCGGCCCCTGGTCTCGCTCGAGGGGCAGATCATTCAGCAGGCGTTCCTCCTGCGCGGGGTGCCCACCGGCGACGCGGAGGTCCTCGACCTCGACCAGACGCTGATGGACTCGCTCGATCGCCTGCGCACCTGGAGCGACGGGCCGGGCGCCCTGGTCGAGAGCGCCCTCGACAAGAAGCAGAATCAGATCGTGCCGCGCACGGTCAAGCGAATCGAGGACTCGCGGCAGAAGATGCTGCAGAACCACGCCAAGAACAAGCGCGTGCTCCCGCCGGACACCCAGCGCCGCGACCTGATTCGCTTCGTGATCGACCAGGTGCACCGCGCCGAAGACTCGCTGGCCATGCTCGAAGACAAGGCCTATCGCGGCGCCTTCGGCGAGCTGGTGTTCAAGGACGTCGTGTTCCGCAGCATGGGCCCCTACCTCAGCAAGGCCTACAACATCAGCATCGACACCTCGGTGGTCATGGGCGCCGACACCCAGGCCCTGGTCGGGAAGTTCAAGAAGGAGTCGGGCGGTCCCAAGCCCAAGCTCGACAACGGCAAGATCTACTCGGTGGTCGTGCCCTGCTACAGCCAGGACGGCGTGACGATTCGACCGGCGACGGTGCGCGTGGGCAACTATGACTGAGGCGCTCCAGGCCGAATCCGTCGAGGCCCTCGCCCAGGAGCTGGGCTGGGGCGAGTCGCTCTCCGCGGGCGACCGCGAGGTCCTCGTGCGTCTGCTCGACGACGAGGCGGAGGAGCTCGACGCGGGCGACCGCGAGCGGCTCCTGGCGGCCGCCGGGAGCTGCCCTTCGCTGCGCGCCTGCCCCGACTGCAAGACCGTGACCCTCGCCCACTTCCTCGCGCGAGACGGACACTGCCGGGTGTGCGGCGCCGAGCTGGAGCACGGCGCGAGCGCCGCGGCCCAGGCCGCCGGTGGGGCCGCGGCGAGCGCCTTGCTCGACGCCGAGCCGCCGGGGGGCTGGGCGCTGACCCAGGGTCCGCCGTCGCTCGGCCGGCAGGTGCAGCTCGCCGCCGACAACGAGGGCTGGGAGGCCCGCGCGCAGCGGATCGAGCGCGAGCGCGAAGAGGCCAAGCTGGCCAAGAAGCGCGCCGCCGCCGAGGCCAAGCGCAAGGCCGAGGAAGAGGCCAAGCGCAAGGCCGCCGAAGAGGCTCGGCGTCACGCCGAGGCCGAGGCCAAGCGCAAGGCCGCCGAAGAGGCCAAGCGCCAGGCCGCCGAGGAGGCTCGCCGCAAGGCCGCGGCCGAGGCCCAGCGCAAAGCCGCCGAGGAGGCCCAGCGCAAAGCCGCCGAAGAGGCCCAGCGCAAGGCCGCCGCGGAGGCCGCCGAGGCCAAGCGCAGGGCCGCCGAAGAGGCCCAGCGCAAGGCCGCCGAGGCGAAGCGCAAGGCCGAGGAGGAGGAGCGTCAGCGCAGGGAGGCCGAGGAGGCGCTCCGTCGCGC
Source organism: Planctomycetota bacterium (assembly GCA_020425635.1). Classification (GTDB taxonomy): domain Bacteria; phylum Planctomycetota; class J058; order J058; family J058; genus JAGQRJ01. The sequence goes on from JAGQRJ010000767.1 coordinate 7,020, forward strand.
CGAGGCCGAGGCCGAGGAGCAGCTGGCCGCCGAGCGCGTGCGCCCGGCCCTGGGCGCCATGATCGGCCCCCGCGCGGGCCAGGTGATCCGGATCCCCGACGTCCCCCCCGGCGGGCGCATGCCGGAGATCCAAGCCGGAGAGGACTCCCAGGTCTTCCTCGCCCCCGACGGCAACGTGATCCTCTGCACCGCTCTGGGCACGCTCGAGCGGATCAACGGCAAGCCCGTCACCGGGACCTTCCCCGTGCCGCTCAACGCGGTCCTGACCCTCCAGAGCAACGAGGTGTTCCTGGTCGGCGAGACCGCCGAGCTCGAGTCGGCGACGGCCCCGGACGTTCACTTCGTGCGCCACGACGGCAAGCCGGGGGGCCCCTGGCCCTACTGGCACGAGGACGTGATCGTCGGCGCCGGCCCCGGCGCGACGATGAAGGTGATCGACGACTTCGTCGACGACGAGCACGCGCTGATCACCACGCACTTCGGGCGCGTGATCCTCGAGGACCGCTCCGGAAAGGATGACGGGGTCTACGTCAAGGGGGAGCGCAAGCGCTGGGTGCTGCTCAAGCCCAACATGGAGTTCCGCCTCGGGCTCGAGGGCGGGCCGCTGCTCAAGGTCCTGCCCGGGGTCGCCGACCTCAAGCCGCAGAAGAAGGCCGCGCGGGCGATGCGCCCGACCCGCGACAACCGCACCCTGCTCGAGGTCCAGGACTACGAGGGCAACGTGCGCAAGCGGGTGTTCCTCTTCACCCGGCGCGAGGTCCGCATCGGCTCGTCGTCGCGCAACCCCAAGACCGGCAAGATCGTCAACGAGCTACCGCTGATGACCGCGCCCACCGAGAGCGTCGAGCTCAGCACCGAGCAGGCGGGCCTGACCCTCACCCAGGAGGGGATCGACCTCCACCGTTGGCGCATGGGCGAGGCGCCGATGTTCATGGACGACGAGCCCCTCGAGCCCGGAGACAAGGTCAGCCTCAAGCGGCGCTTCCAGCTGCGCTTCGGCGAGGACATGCACCTCGACGGGCGGCTCTACCGCTCGCCCTCGGACGTCGTGCTCGGTGAGGGCCCTCCCCGCCTGGGCATGAACGGCGGACACCCCTGCGACTGCCTGCGCCTCGAGCGCAAGCACACCAACCACACCTACGTGTGGCTCGTACGCCGGCTGAAGCTCGGCAGCAGCCCCAACGACACGATCCAGCTCAAGGACATGCTGGACGTCGACCCGAACCACGTGCAGATCCTGCTCAACGCAGGCAAATACCAGATCCTGACCCCCAAGTCGGACGCGACCATCGAGCTGCCCAGCGGCGACGCGATCTTGTTGGAGCCCGGCGTGCCGGCGACCCTCCCGATCGACGCCAAGGTGCTCATCGGGGACGCGACGATCGTGTTCCGGGTCGTCACCGAGGAAGACTTCGCGTTTTGACCGAAGAAGCCCGCCGGGAAGCAAAGTCCCGGATCATTCGCCCGCAGTGCCTCGGGCTCATGGTGTGCGACGCCGTGATCGAGGACAGCCGCTCGCGGAACAAGTCGTTGATCAACATGTTCAACGGGATCTTGACCCCCGCGGTCCCCGCCCGGCACGACAAGATGTGCGCCTTCGTCGCCTTCAGCGGCGGTCGAGGCAGCGTGCCGATCGCGCTGCGGCTGTGCTACGACCCCGACTACGCGACCGACCTCCTGCGCCTCGACGGCAACGTGGAGTTCCCCAAGGACCACCCCCACGCGGTGGTCGACATGGTGTTCGAGATCCGCGGGTTCGTGTTCCCCAACTTCGGGCAGTACACCTTCGAGGTGATCTGCGACGAGGTCCCCTTGATCGCGCGGCGGTTCACCGTCAGTCAACCCCCAGGCATGGGCGGCCCTCCCGTCGAGTAACGACTCGGACTCGGACTCCGGGGGTGCGCACTCCGGCGCTAACCTGAGGGCATGCCCGACAGCCGCTTGCAGCAGCTCCAACGTAGCTGGCGCGCCTCCGACGCCGCGGAGGACGAGGCGGCCTACCTGCGGCAGCGGGTGCGGGTGGGTGAGCTGGCCCTCGAGCGGCTGCAGCTCGCGGCGAACTGCGGCCACACCGGGGCGCGCCTGACGGTCGGCGGCGCGCCCCACGCGGACGAGCCGGAGCTGGGCCGCTGGGTGTATGGACTGCGCTCGTGGGGAACGCGGGGGGTGTGGCCCCCCGGGTCTCGGCAGGTGTATCGTCTGGCGGCCTGGTGCGCGGCCGAGGCGGCGCTCGGTGCGTGCGGCCTGGAAGACCCGCGCCCGCGGCTCGTGGTCGACGCGTTGGAGGTGTGGGCCAGCAGCGATCGCGACGTGGCGCCCACCACCCTGCACCGAGCCTACACCTTGCTCGCTGAAGCCGAGCACGAGGCGCCCCCCCAGGTGCGCGCGGCGGACCGGGTCCGCCTCGCGCGGGCGCTGGGCGCCATGCGCGTGGCGCTCAGCGCCTTCGGCTCGCCGGCCCCGCCCAACGCGAGTGCGGCCAGCGCGGCGGAGCAAGCGGCCTTGCTCGACGCCCCCGAGCGCGTGCGCGGGCGGATCGCGGAGCGGCTGATCGACTGGGCGCTGGGTTAGCGCCTACTCCTGGTCGACGCGGTCGACGAGGCCGTCGCGCGCGTCCTGGCTCTGGCGGTAGACCGGGCGACGGATCCGGGTGACCCAGCCGGTGGGCTCGAAGCCGCGCCCGCCCATGGTCGGGGAGTAGTGCAGCGCGTCCTGGTCGAAGTCGGGGAGGTGCTCCTCGAGCTGGATCTTCGCGATCCGGGTCCAGACGCGGGGCTTGGTGCGGGTGCCACGCCGGGTCTTGACCTGCTCGCCCTCCCCCTGGATCTCGAGGAAGAACACGGCCTGCCCCGACTCGACGGCGGCCAGCAGCTTCCCGATCCGGTTGGGGCCCTGGGGATCGACCTGCGCCGGGATCACGCGCACCCACACCTCCTCGCCCTCGAGTTCGAAGGGCACCGCGGGGTGGTACTCGTTGGCGAAGAAGTCGTGCACGTCGGTCTTCCACGGGGTGCGCCAGAAGAAGTGGTTCAAGCGCTCGGACCAGGACGCGACCAGGAGGTCGAAGTCGCCGTCGCGCGGGGTGGGGCTCGGCGGCCCAGCGGCGGGGTCGTAGAAGCGGATCGCGAGCGAGAGCGCGTCCATGCGGTCCGGCTCGTCGCCGGTCTCCTTGTCGACCTTCCAGAACCCTTGCCCCATGCGGATCAGGGCCGCTCCGGCGACCGCGTCGGCCGTCTTGCTGAAGCGCTGGGGGTGCAGGGACTCGACCTTGGCGCGGAACACCTCGCCGTCGGGGTGGAAGAAGCGCGCCTTGCGCAGCTCGCTGCCCTTGGCGAAGAGCGGGGCGAGGAGGTCTCCAACCTTGCCGGCGATCGAGTTCGACTCGCCGATCTGAACCTGCGCGGCGGGGACGAGGCCGCGCACGGCGCCGGCCTGAATCCGGTAGTAGTGCTGCTGCGTGGAGCGCGGACCGTCTGCGCTCTCGCGACCGAGGATCCGCACGTCTTCGTCGGCGCGCAGGGTCCCGGCTTGCTCCCCGCCGAGGCCGGCGCTGGCGAGCACGATCACGTCGGCGCGGGTGGTGCCCTCGACCGCGACCAGGCGCATGCCGTCGACGCGGAACTCGAGCGCGCGGTCGGCGTATTCGGGCAAGGCGAGCAGCTCGGCCAGGGCTGGCGCGAAGGACTCCCGGGGGAACACCCCGTCGAGCCCGAGCTCCGCGGCGACCTCGACCCGCAGGGGCGCGTGCCGCACCGTCCCGGGGTGCCGAGCGAGGCGGTCGTAGTCTTGCGCTTGGGCGAACGTCGCCCCGGCCAGCGCGAACGCGCAGGCGAAGGCCTTCGGCAGTGCGGTCACGGGGTTCCTCCCTCTCCAACGCCCCCTGCTGAGCAACTCGGACTCCGTGGGTTGCCATTGTTAGCACTAGACTTAAGCGCGTCGCTCCGGTTCAGGTTCGGGACGCGCGGCTCAGGGGTGGGACCGTGGGTGTCCGGTGTGGACGGACCTCGCGGGCCGCGGCCCAGCTTGCCCAATCCCTCCCTGCGCCTTAGTCTTTGCGTTCCCACACCTTGGAGCAAGGCGGATCTCATGGGACTCCTGGACGGAAAAGTCGCGATCGTTACCGGCGCGGGGGGCGGGATCGGCCGCTGCCACGCGCTGCTCTTGGCCTCCGAGGGCGCCAAGGTCGTGGTCAACGACCTGGGCGGCGCGCTCGACGGCTCGGGGAGCTCGCAGACCATGGCCGAGAAGGTCGTGGCGGAGATCCAAGCCGCGGGCGGCGAGGCCGTCGCGAACGCCGACAGCGTCGCCACCCGCGAAGGCGCCGAGGGGATCCTGGCGAGCGCGCTGGACACCTGGGGCCGCGCGGACATCCTCCTCAACAACGCCGGGATCCTGCGCGACAAGACCCTGCTCAAGCTGGAGGAGGCGAACTTCGACCTCGTGGTCCAGGTGCACCTCAAGGGCACCTTCCTCTGCACCCAGGCCTTCGCGCGCCACGTGCAGGAGCGCGCGGCCAAGGGTGACGCGGGGGGCCGGGTGATCAACACCAGCTCCTACGCCGGGCTCAAGGGCAACTACGGCCAGACGAACTACTCCGCCGCCAAGGCCGGAATCTACGGGCTGACCGTGACCTGGGCCCAGGAGCTCGCGAAGCTCGGGGTGACCGTCAACTGCCTGGCGCCCATGGCCAAGACGCGAATGACCGACACCATCGCGATGGTCCCCGACAGCATGCGGCCTGAGCAGGTGGCGCCGATGGCGCTGTTCCTCGCGAGCGACCTCGCCAAAGACATCAACGGGCGGGTGTTCGGGATCCACGGGCAGCAGCTGCTCGAGTACACGATGCTCATGACCGACGGCGCGACCAAGGAGGGCGACGCGCTGTGGACGCCCCAGGAGATCGCCGCCCGGCTCGAGGAGATCGCGGGCGTCAAGCCGCCCGCCCCGGCCGGCGCGGCCGAGCCCGCCGGCCCGGCCGCGGTGATCGCCACCGCCTTCCGCCTGCTCCCCGAGGTCTTCGTCCCCGCCCGCGCCAAGGGCTGGAACGCCGTGATCCACTTCGACATCTCCGACGGCACCCCCTACACCGTCACCATCGCCGACGGC
>JAGQRJ010000116.1 GCA_020425635.1 Planctomycetota bacterium
CCGATCACGCACACCAGCGCCAGGAGGTAGACGAAGGGCTCGAGCCAGCTCCGCCCCGAGGCCGCGAGCTCGGGCTCGGCGAAGCCGAGGTCCGGCTCGTCCTCCTCGACCACCGTGGCCATGGGGCTCCCCGCCGGGGGCGCTATGCCCTCCGCGCGGGCCGCTTGCCACACCTTGAGCTCCGCGGCCGCGCGCACCTGAGCCGGGGAGATCCCCTCGCCGCGGCGGGCCCGCTCGAGGTCACGCACCATGTCGGCCGCCGAGGCGTAGCGGGCTTCGGGCCGGTGCGCCAGCGCGCGCATGGCGACCTCGGCGAGCTTCGCGTCCACGTTGGGCTGCAGCTCGTGCGGCGGACGGATCGCGTCCGGATCGCCGACGAGGGTCGTGAGCAGGAGCATGGAGTTCTCGCCCACGAGCGGGGTCCGCCCCGTCAGGAGCTCGTAGAGGATCGCGCCCAGGGAGTAGACGTCGGTCCAGGGGCCGACCGGGCCGTGGGCCGAGTTGGCCAGCTCGGGCGCCATGTAGGTCACGGTGCCGAACATTTGCCCCGGGCGCGTGAGGTCGCTCGCCTCGCCGGCGGCGACGACGCCGAAGTCGGTGAGGCGTCCGTTGCCCTGGGCGTCGATCACGACGTTGGCGGGCTTCACGTCGCGGTGCACGAGGCCGGCGGCGTGGGCCACCTCGAGCGCCGCCCCGACCTGACTCAGGATCTTGAGCCCGTCGCTGATCAGCTGGCCGCGGTCCATGGCGTCGCGCCAGCTCGGGCCCTCGACGAGGTCCATCACGAAGAACGGCACCCCGCGGGCGTCGCGCCCCACGTCGTGCACGCCGACGATGTTCGGGTGGCTGCTCAGGCGAGCCTGGGTCAACAGCTCGCGCTGAAAGCGCTCGGCGAGCTCCGGCTCCTGGGCCAGCTCCGGCGACAGCAACTTCAGCGCGAAGCGAGCCTGGGTCTCGGGCTGGACCACCCGAAACACCTCGCCCATGGCCCCGCTCCCCAAGCGCTTCTCGACGACGTAGGCGCCGATCCGCGTGCCGGGTTCCATGCCTCCCCCAATCCGTTCCCGCGAACGCCGGTCGCCCGCGCGCCCGGCCACTCGCCTAGCGTGACACGCGGGAATCGGGTGCGCCACGAGCGCCGACCCGTGGTAAGACATCGGCTCAGGAGGCCCCGTGACCCCGATCCGCACCCTCTGCCTGGCCCTCGCCCTCGCCCTGACGAGCCTCACGCCGTCGGCCGCCCAGGGCCTGCCCGAGACCCCTCAGCAGCAGAAGGACCGCGAGTTCGCGCTCGTGTTCCAGGAGGGGCTCTACGCGCTCACCAACCGCGAAGTGCCCCGGGCGATCCAGCTCTTCCAGCGCGCGGTCCAGCTCTACCCCGAGCGTCCCACGGCCTACTACAACCTCGCCTGCGCGTTCTCGATCCAGGGCAAGCCCGAGGACTCGGTCAAGTACCTGCGCCTCGCCTTCGAGCGCGGGTTCAACGACCTGGCGCACATGAGCCGCGACATGGACCTCGACGGGATCCGCAACACGCCCGCCTACCGCCAGGCGCGCGGCGAGCTGGAGGCGGCCGCCCTGGCCGACGTCCCGCCGGCGCTCTCCAAGGTCCCCGCGGCCGAGGGCAAGCTCCCGCTCTACGTCGTGATCCACGGCGACCAGGACCAACCCGCCGCCGTGCTCGAGCGCGTCGCCGCCACGACCGGCGCGATCACCCCCGGCGCGGTGCTCGTGCCCCAGGGCCCCTTCGCCGCGCAAGGCGGCGGCCGCGCCTGGCGCTCGCAGCAGGAGCAGGGCGCCGGGCGCCTCGAGTTCATCGTCATGGAGCGAGTGCGCGCGTTCCTCGAGGCCACCCCCTCGATCGACCGCCAGCAGGTGTTCTTGATCGGCCTCGGCTTCTCGGGCTACAAGGCGGTCTCGATCGCCGGGCACCACCCCGACGTGTTCGCCGGGGTCTACGCCCACGGCCCCCTGCTGGGCGCAGAGGCCGGCGAGCTCACGGTCAAGACCAGGGCCTACCTCGTGGTCGACCCGCAAGACGGCGGCCAGGTCGCGAGCGGCGTCGACGCCCGCAACGCGGTGGTCGACGCCGAGGGCGCCGCGGTCCTCGAGCGCTGGAGCGGCACCCCGATCGGCGCCCTCGCCGACGGCGAGACCCCCTTCGCGCGCGCCGTCGCCTGGCTCACGGGCAAGCCGGTCGAGCTGCCCAACGCGGGAGCTTCGGTCCCGTTCTAAGCCCGCTCCCGAGTCGTCGCGGGCCGCGCCGCCTGGGAGGTCGCCCATGCCGTTGACGTGGGTGTTCCTCCTCGTCTTCTTCGCGGTGTGCATGTTCGCCATGCTCCTCTTCCGTCTGCTGCGCCCCATGTTCCGCGTGGGCGCGGAGCTCGACCGCGCGCACCGGCAAGCCAAGCGTCAGATCGCCGAGCACCTCGCGGCCCAGGCGCGGGCCCCCCACGCGATCCAGGTGCAGGGCAGCACGCGCAGCGTGCGCTGCCCCTACTGCCACACCGACGTCGACGAGGCCGACGTCGTCGCCTGCGCGAGCTGCCTGGCGCGGCACCACGAAGGCTGCTGGGACGAGCACCGCGAGTGTTCGAGCTGCGGCGCCGTCGAGCGCTTCACCCAGGTCGAGCGCACCGCGGGCCGCGAGCGCCCGAACACGCCGAAGCCCGAGAAGCAGCCCCCGAGCCCCTGAGCGCCGGGAGTTCCCCCTCCCCGCGAGCGCATTCCACGCTATCCTTGCCGCTCCGAGGAGGCCCCATGACCGCAGACAACCCGCTCTTGCACGCCGAGGGCTTGCCCCGCTTCACCGAGATCCAGCCCGAGCACGTGGTCCCCGCCGTGAAGCAGCGGATCGCCGAGGTCGAGGCCGAGCTCGAGCGGCTCATGGCGCAGACCCAGCCGCGCACCTGGGCCAACACCGTGGCCCCGCTGGAGCAGGTCGAGGAGCGCCTCGAGCGCGCCTTCGGTCCGGTCGCGCACCTCAAGGGCGTGCTGAACACCGACGCGCTGCGCGACGCCTACAACGAGGCCGAGCCGCTCTTGACCGAGCACGGGGCCAAGCTGGGCCAGGACGCGCGCCTGTTCAAGGCCTACCAGGAGATCCTCGATCAGGCCGACGCCGAGGGCCTCGACGCCGCCCAGCGCAAGGTGCTGCGCGACGCGATCCGCGACTTCAAGCTCGCGGGTGTGGACCTGCCTCCCGAGAAGCAAGAGCGCTTCCGCGCGATCCAGGTCGAGCTCGGCCAGCTCTCCTCGAAGTTCTCCGACAACCTGATCGACGCCGACCGGGCCTACAAGCTCGTGATCACCGACCCCGCCGACCTGGCCGGGCTCCCCGACTCGGAGATCGCGGCCGCCCGCGCCGCGTCCGTGGCTGCGGACGCCGCCGCCCCGGAGCAGCACTGGACCTTCACCCTGCACGTCCCCAGCTACCTCCCGTTCATGACCTACGCCAAGAACCGCGCCCTGCGCGAGGAGCTCTACCGCGCGCGGGTCACCCGCTGCACCCAGGGAGACGGCGACAACAGCCCGCTGATCGACCGGATCCTCGTGCTGCGCAAGGAGCTCTCCGCCCTGCTCGGCTTCGCGAACTACGCCGAGCTGAGCCTCGCGAGGAAAATGGCGAGCTCCCCCCAGGAGGTGCACACCTTCCTCAGCGAGCTCGCCGAGCGCTCGCTGCCCTACGGCCAGCGTGACCGCGAGCAGCTCTTCGCCTTCGCCCGCGAGCGCGACGGGCTGGAGTCGCTGGAGGCCTGGGACGTGACCTTCTACCGCGAGGCCCTGCGCCAGGAGCGCTACAGCTTCTCGGACGACGAGGTCCGCCAGTACTTCCCCCTGCCCCGCGTGCTCGACGGGCTGTTCGCGACCCTCAAGCGGCTCTACGACCTCGACGTGCGCGAGTGCACGAGCGAGATCGACCTCTGGCACCCCGACGCCCGCGCCTACGAGCTCGTGCGCCAGGGCCAGCCGCGCGGCATGATCCTGACCGACCTCTTCGCGCGCGACGGCAAGCGTCAGGGCGCCTGGATGGGCGACTGCGTCGAGCGCGCGAAGCGCGGCGCGGGGGTGCAGAACCCGGTCGCCTACCTGGTCTGCAACTTCACCCCGCCCGTCGGCGACGCGCCCTCGCTCCTCCGCCACAGCGAAGTCGTGACCCTGTTCCACGAGTGCGGGCACGCCCTGCACCACACCCTGACCCAGGTCGACTACCGCCAGTGCTCGGGGATCAACAACGTCCCCTGGGACGGCGTCGAACTCCCCAGCCAGTTCTTCGAGAACTGGGTGTGGCAAGAGGAGTCGCTCAAGACCCTCGCCGGCCACCACGAGACCGGCGAGCCCCTCCCCGCGCAGCTGCTCGAGCGCATGCTCGCGGCCAAGACCTTCATGGGCGGGGCAGACATGCTGCGCCAGCTCGAGTTCGCGCTGTTCGACCTCGAGCTGCACAGCGACTACGACCCGGGCGGCGCGCGCAGCGTGCACGACGTGCTCGAGGACGTCCGCCGGCGGGTCACGGTGTTCCAGCCCCCGGCCTACGACCGCTTCGAGAACGGCTTCGGGCATATCTTCGCGGGGGGCTACGCCGCGGGCTACTACTCCTACAAGTGGGCCGAGGTCCTCGCCGCCGACGCGTTCAGCCGCTTCGAGGAGGAGGGCTTGTTCTCGCCCGAGGCGGGCCGCGACTTCCGCGAGCAGATCCTCGAGCGCGGCGGCAGCGACGACCTCATGCAGCTCTACGTCGCCTTCCGCGGGCGCGAGCCGAGCCCGGACGCGCTCCTGCGCCACAGCGGGCTGACCGAGGCGCTCAGCACGAGCTAGAGCGAGGTCTCGGCCTCGACGTGTTTCTAGTTTCTAGGGGGCCTCTCCGAGGCCCCCTCGCCCTCAACGGGCCTCGGCGTCGGTCTCGGCGTCGGTCTCGGTGTCGGTCTCGGTCTCGGTCTCGGTCTCGGTGTCGGTCTCGGTGTCGGTCTCGGTGTCGGTCTCGGTGTCGGTCTCGGTGTCGGTCTCGGTCTCGGTGTCGGTCTCGGTGTCGGCCTCGGTCTC
>JAGQRJ010000768.1 GCA_020425635.1 Planctomycetota bacterium
ACGTGCGCTCATAGCTGACTCTCCCCAGGGCACAGGCACCTCCGTGCCTGAACCTCTAGCAGGTGGATCTGTCACCCATGTACGCGGCAAGAACCGTTACCTATGTATCCGGCATGCACCGTCTCGGTCTCGGTCTCGGTCTCGGCCTCGGCCTCGGTCTCGGTCTCGGTCTCGGCCTCGGTCTCTAGAACTGGACGCCAATGCTGAGGCTGAACGTCCGCCCCTTCTCGTAGCGGGTCACGGTGTCGTTGCCCTGGGTCAGGCGCACCTCCTCGCCGAGGATGTTCTGGGCCTTGAGGGTCACGGACCAACGCTCGTAGAAGGTCTTCGAGGCGACGAAGTCGAGTTGGTGGAAGGGCTGCTCGTAGACGTCGGGGAGGCCGAAGGTCCCGATCCCCACGATCCGCTCGCCGGCGACGTTGTAGAGCAGGGTCAGCGAGGTCTGGGTCTCGGGGTCGTCGTAGCCGCAGGAGAGGTTGAGCACGTATTCGCTCTGGCCCTCCAGGGGTCGGTGGTCGTTGGTCGCTACGCCGACGGTGGCCAGCTTCACCTCCGAGCGGATCAGCGCGACGTTGCCGGCGACGAACACGTTCTCCCAAATCGGCCCCAGGAAGCCGAAGCGCTTGCGGAACTCGAACTCCACGCCGAGGTTCGTGCCCTGGTCGGCGTTGGCGAGGGTGATCGTGCGGTTCGAGCCGCCGAGGATCACGGTCTCGATCGGGTCGCCCAGGAGCTTGTAGAACAGCCCGAGGGACACGCTCTCGTCGGCGGAGAAGTACCACTCCCAGCGAATGTCGAAGCTGTCGATCGTGGTGCGCTGGAGGTCGGGGTTGCCCACGAACACCCCCGCGCCCACGACCTGGTCGAAGGGCGCCAGCGAGAGCTCGCGGAAGTCGGGCCGGGAGACGGTGCGCGCGTAGCCCAGGCGCAGCTGCATGTCCGTCACGAAGCGCCAGGAGAGGTTCGCGGCGGGGAGCACGTCGGTCGTGTTCAGCTCGGCGGCGTCGGGTTGGCTGCCCCGGCTGAACAGGTCGAAGGTCTGCACGCGCTGCTCCGAGCGCTCGACCCGGGCGCCGAAGGAGAGGTCGAGGTCTTCGTGCAGCGGCAGGTCCAGACGCAGGAAGGCCGCGGTGATCGTCTGCTCGGCCTCGTAGGCGTCGGTGTTGCGCGTGATCTCCTCGAAGGTGAAGCCGTCGACGCCAATGTTGTCGGGGGTGAACACCTGCTCGGCGGGCTGCGCGAGGATCGTGGGGTCGCGGCTGAGCGGCCCGCGGTGAATGAACTTGAAGCGTCGGACCTCGGAGTCGCGGTCGCGGAGCAGGTAGCCGCCGCCGGCGACGACCTTGGCCTCGAGCCCTTGCCACACTCCGAAGGGCACCGCGAGCGACCCGCTGAGGTCGTGGGTCGTGTCCTCGAGGTCGCCATACAGGCGCTGGTTGCCCTCGGGGCGGTCCGAGAGGCGAAACGTGTCGAGGGCCTCGTCGAAGTCGTAGCGCGTCTGGCGGTAGTCGGGCTGGTAGCGGCTGGCGACCGAGAAGGTGTAGCTCCAATCGAGCAAGGCGCCGGCGACCAGCGAGTGCTCGCCCTGGACCTGGGTGCTCCACAGCTGCTGCTCGACGTAGTTCAGGCGCGAGACCTCGATCAGCGAGTCGTCGTTGGTCAGGAGCCCGCGGTAGACCTGGGTCTCGTCGTCGGTGGTGCGCACGAGCAGCGTGCTCACCGAGAGCTCCTGCCCCTCGGCGGGCTCGATCCCCACGCTGAGGTGCCCGCTCACGTCGACCGTGTTGGTGAGCGACTCGGTGCGGTAGTCCACGATCCGCACCAGGTCACCACCCGAGCCCACGCCCAGGGCGCGCTGGCGCCCCTCGAGCAGGCGGTTGGCGTTGTCGTAGCTCACGCTGGCGCGCACGCCGACCGGCATGCCCGCGGGCTCGAAGCGGTCCCCGATCGAGAGGCTGATCCCGAGGTCGGGGTCGACCTTCTGCCGCTGGGTCGACCAGTGGTTGGGCACGACCTCGCCCAGCGCTTCGAGCACCTCGACCGGATAGCCCTCGCCGCTGAAGCCGTCTTGCAAGACGAGGGGCGACTTGGAGGCGGCGTTGCGCACGAAGGGGTTCAGCCCGCGCGAGCCGTCGTCGTAGCCGAGCCAGTCCTTCGCGCCGCCGTGGTAGGTCAGCCCGTCCTCGAAGGTCATGTCGGGCTTGTAGGCTGCCGAAGCGCTGGCCTTGAAGAAGAAGGTCTCGGGGATCCCCTTGGTCTTGATCCGCACCGTCCCGCCGCCGAACTCGCCGGGGAGGTCCGGGGTGTAGCTCTTCTGGACGGCGATGCTCTCGATCACGTCGGCCGGAAACAGGTTCAGGGGCACGACCCGCCGCTCGGGCTCGGGGCTGGGCAGGGTGGCGCCGTTGAGCAGGGTGCTCGAGTAGCGCTCGCCCATGCCGCGCACGTAGACGTATTTCCCGTCGACGACGGTCAGCCCGGTCACGCGCTTGAGGGCTGCGGCGGCGGTCGAGTCGCCCGACTTGGCGATCTGCTCGGCGCCGAGCAGCTCGGTCACCGCCTGCTCCTCGCGGCGCTCCTCGAGCAGCGAGGCCAACCCGCCCTCGAGGCGGTAGCCCGAGACGCGCAGGGTCTCGAGCTCCACCGCCGAGGGGGTCAGCTCCAGGGAGAGCTGAGTCTGCCCCTCGGCGAACACGCGGACCTCGGCGCGGGTCGCGGTCGAGTACTGCGCGTGGATCAGCGAGATCGTGTGGCTCCGCGCCGGGAGCTCGAGCTCGAAGCGCCCCGCCTCGTCGGTGATCGCCTCGGCGCGCTCGCCGCGCACGAGCACGCGGGCGCCCTGCACCGGCTTCCCGTTGCGGGCGTCGGTCACCACGCCCAGCAGGCGTCCGAGCTCGGCGTCGGCGCCCGGATCGGGGCCGATCACCGAGCGCGGGCTGGGCCAGCCCGCGCCCTCGACCTCGACCTCGGCCGTCCCCCGGCGGGTCAGGCGCACGATCGCCTCGGTCACCTCCCCGGCGACCACCGGGACCTGCTCGCGTCCGAGCACGTAGGCCCCGCCGCGCACCGTCAGCTCATGGATCCCCGGGGGCAGGCTCACCCGCGCGCTGCCGTCCTCGCGGGTGTGGACTCGGAGCGGTCCCACCCACAGCTCGAGCCCGTCGAGGGCCTGCCCGTCGGCGGCGAAGGCGTAGACCTCGAGCCGGCCGGAGTCGGCCTCCTGGGCCAGGACGGGCAGCAAGCAAGCGGCCACGGCCACGCAGGCCAAGCTCCAGCGCTTCACCGCGCCTCCTCGGCGCGCTCGGCCTCGATCGCCTTGCGCAGGTCGGTCGCGCGGCTGAACAGCTCGCGCTTGGTGATCCCCTTCAGCTCCTCCTCGGCGAGGTCGAGCTCTCCGGTGCGGAAGTGCGCGTAGGCCAAGGCGTAGCGCACGTCGTCGTCCTCGAGCAAGCCCAGGCGCGAGAGGCGCGGGGCGAGGGCCGCGGCCTGCTCGAGCTCGTCGCGCTCGAGCAGGATCGAGAGCCGCTGGCGGGTCTTGGCCGCTTGATCGCTGAGCTGGGCGTTGAGGTAGAGCGCGCGCCCCAGGTCTCCCCCGCGGCGATAGAGCTCGGCCGACTCGGAGGTCAGCTCGGGCTGGAGCCGCGCCGCCTGCTCCATGACGTAGCCCGCCGCGAGCGGGCGTCCGCCGCTGAGGTGCGCGTGGGCCAGCGCGATCAAGGGCTTGGCCTCGCCGGGGTAGCGCAGGCGCGCGTCCTCGAGCACGCGGGCGGCCTCGTCGTGGCGCCGGCTGCGGCGCAGGGCCTCGCCCCAGGCGAGGTAGGCGTTGAGGCTCTCTCCCGCGCGCTCGACGTAGGCGCGCCCAGCGCGGCTCGCCTCGCCGTAGAGCCCGAGCTCGAGCAGGTAGAGCAGGCGCTGCTTGGCGAAGCTCGCGTCGGTCGGGAAGCGCGCCTCGGCGACCTCGAGCGCGGCGAAGGCGCCCACGCGGTCGAGGGCGCGCCAGCTGGCGTCGACGCGCATGCGGTGCACGTCGGGCACGTCGGCCCAGCTCTGCGGACAGCGCTCGAGCTCGCTCAGGGCCGCGGAGAAGTCCTGCAGGGCGTAGTGGGCCTGGGCCAGGTAGAGCCGCAGGCTCGGGGCCGCCCCGGGGAGGGCGAGGGCCTTGCCGAAGGCCTCGCGCGCCTGGGGGTAGTCGGGCTGCTTGAAGGCCACCAGCCCGCGCAGGGTCCAGTAGCGCCCGAGGTCGAGCCCCTCCTGGGCGAGGTCGACCTCGTCGAGCACGGCCCCCGCGCGCAGGGGGTGCCCGTCCTTGATCAAGAGCGCGGCGAGGCCGAGGCGGTCGACCTGCTCGGCGTCGCCGGCGTCGGCCCCGCCCCCGGGGGTCACGCAGCCCAGCGGCGCGAGCAGGGCCAGTCCGAGGGCGCAGCTCAGGAGGCGGCTCACGGCGCGAACTCCACGGGCAGCGTCGCCCACACCTCGACGCTGCGGCCCTGATAGGTCGCGGGCTCGAACACCCAGGCGCGCACCGCCGAGAGCGCAGCGTCCTCGAACACCCCGGGGGGGTCGGCTTCGAGCACCCGGGCCTGGCGCACGCGGCCGTCGGCGCCGATCAGCAGGCTCAGCACCAAGCGCCCCTTGAGGTGCTTGGCCTTGGCCTGCGCCGGGACCTCGATCGCGGGGGTGTCCCGGGGCACCGGGCGCGTGTCGACGGTCTCCTCGGTGTGGACCACGTCGTCGAGGTCGCCGAGGACCTCGTCGGAGACCCCCTCCAGGCTGCCGAGCTCGTAGGCCGGGAGGTCGAAGGCCACGCCGGAGAGCGAGGCGGCGAGGCTCGGCGGCGGCGGCGCGGCGGCGCGCGGGGCCGAGCGCGTGCGGCGCTGAGGCTTCTTGCGCGCCTCGCGGGGCTTGCGCTTGGGCTTCGGCGCCTGGGGCTCGACGTTGAAGCTGACCTCGTGCGAGGTCGGCACGTCGGGGGGCGAGATCAGGCTGTTCATGCTCAGGACCCCGGCCACGGTGAGCGGCGGGATCACGAGGCTGAACAGCCCCCCCAGGAGGTGCGCTTTGAGGGAGGAGCTCACGCGGCTACAGGCTCGTCTCGGTGGCCACGCCGACCTCGGCCGCGCCGCCGAGGCGGCACTGGTCGACGACCTCGATCAGGCGCTCGGCGGGCACCAGGCGGTCGGCGACCACGAGCACCTTGCGGTCGGGCGCCGAGGTCAGCATGTCGCGCACCCGGCTCTGGAGCATCCAGGCCTTCACCGGCTGCTCGTCGACGAACACGCGCTGGGTGCGGTCGATGAACACCCGGATCGCCTTGGTCGAGGCCAGCGCAGCGCTCTTGGCGCTCGGGCGCTGGAGCTCGAGCTGCATGTCCTTGGTGAAGGTCGAGGACACGGCGAAGAAGATCAGGAGAATGAACACCATGTCGATCAGCGGCCCCATGTCGATCGCGTGGGGTGGCTTCTTCGGTCGGTTGAACTTCATGCGCTCCCGCCCAGCAAGCCCTTGGCCTGCTCGAGTTCGCTGAGCAGCTGCTCTTCGCGCCGCTCGAGCATGCGGCTCACGAAGAACCCCGGGATCGCGACGGCGAGCCCGAGCTGCGTGGTGAACAAGGCCTCGGCGATCCCTTGCGCGATCCCGCCGCCCTGCGAATAGACCGTCCCGCTGCCCAGGGAGTCGAAGAGCTCGATCATGCCGTTGACCGTGCCCAGGAGCCCCAGGAGCGGGGCGATCACCACGATCGTGCGCGCGAGGGTCGCGCCGCGGGAGAGCTCGCCGCGGACCCCCGCCAGCCAGGCCTCGAGGCGCAGGCCCAGGCCGGGCCCGCGCGCCGCGGCGAGGCGCAGGGCGTCGACCACCGCCGCGTCGAGGGTCCCGCGACCTTCGGCGCGCTCGCGGAGGCGCTCGAGGCGGGCGTGCACCGTCTGGCGCTTACCCAGCCGCAGGCGGAGCAGGCGGTAGCCCAGGGCATACCACAGCGCGAAGGTGACCCCGATCAGGGGCACCATGACCCACCCGCCCTGGGCGAGGTAGTCGCTGAGCCGGGCGAGGAGGCTCATGCCTTGGACGTCCGATCCGGCCGCGGCGTGGTGACCGCGCCGACCCCCGAAGCGGTCGCCGCGGTGGTCGCGACCGGGGCCGGGGTCCCAGGCAGCTGCGCGGAGACGCGACGCCCGGCCTGGGTGCCTACGCTCTGGGTCGGCAGCGGCTCGTCGACCACCGCGAGCAGGTCGTCCGAGGGGAGCGCCTCGGCGCGCGCGACGTGCTCCGGCTCGGGCCGCAGCTCGGCCGCGAGGAGCGCCGCCTGCAACGCGGCCCGCTCCATGCCCGAGCGGATCTGCTCGGCCCAGCCGGAGACGAGGTTTCCGGCGAGCAAGGTCGGGATCGCGACCGAGAGCCCGAGCTGAGTGGTGATCAGCGCCTCGGAGATCCCGCCCGAGAGCAGCTTGGGGTCTCCGGTGCCGAACACCGTGATCACGTCGAAGGTGCTGATCATGCCGGTCACCGTGCCCAGCAGGCCGAGCAGGGGAGCCACCGCCGCGCTGACCATGATCGCGGTGTCGAAGCGCTCCACGCGCAAGGTCTCGCGCAAGATCGCGCCCGAGGCGGCGCTCTCGAGCTGGTCGGGGCTGTGCGTGAGGTGCGGCAGCATGGCGGCGAGCACGCGCCCGGCGCAGCTCCGCTGGCGCTCCACGAGCCGCCGGGCCTCGGCCGGCTCACCGGCGCGCACCGCGTCGGCGACCTCGGCCAGCAGGCGGTCGGGCTTGCCCGCCGCGAGGGCCAGGAGCGCGACCCGCAGCAGGAGCAGGAGCGCGGCCAGCGCGCCGAGGCCCACGATCACGTAGCCGACCACCCCGCCCTTCTCCACCAGCTCGCCGAAGGTCTTTTCGTGGGGCTGCTCCGCGAGCTTGTCGGTCGACTCGTAGAGGTAGAGCGGAAGGACCTCGGGCAGTGTGCCCGAGAGCGCCGCGCGGGCCGCGCTCGCGGTCTCGACCGGCCACAGCATGAGCCCGCCGTCGCCGGCCGGGGCCAAGGCTCCGGCCGCCTCTGGCGCCGCCCCGAGGGTCGCGATCGCGCCCACGTGGAGGAGCTCACCGCTCACCGCGCGCCCGTCGGGGAGGAAGAACCGTCCTGGCGCGCGACGCACCGAGCTCAGCTCCGCCAGGAGCTGCCCGACGTCGCTCAACCCGCGCTCGACCCCCGCGACCTTCTGCGCGACGTCGAGCTCGGCGCCGAGCTCCGGGAGCGGGGCTCGCCCGTAGCGGGCGCGGGTGGCCTCGATCTGCGAGACCAGGGCGTTCACCGAGTCGCCGCCCTCGTCGAGGCTCAGGTCCTGGGCGTCGAGCTGGATCAGCTCGCCGCGTAGCCCCTCGACCTCGGCTTGGGCTGCGCGCAGCTGCTCCTCCAGCGCGGCGAGGGCGGCGTCTTCGCTCGCCAGCCGCGCCTCGCGCTCGCTCGTGAGCTCGGCCAGGCGCTCGCTCAACGCGCGCTCCTCGTTGGCGAGGAACGCGAACTCCTTTTGGAAGGCGCGCACGAGGCTCGCTTCACCGGCGTCGCGGTCGACGGCGGGCAGCGGCGCGGGCCCCGTGTCCGGGGCGCTCGCGGGGAGGCTCTCCTGGCCCCAGGCGGCCGCGCAGGCGAGCGCGCAGAGCGCGAGGGTCGCGGAGGCAGTCCTGAGGAGGCTCACTTCGTCCCGCCGATCTTCACGTAGGGGTTGGGCAACTCGAAGAAGCCCTGGCGCACGTGCTTCTCCAGGGCGTCGAACAGGGCGCGCACGCGCTCCTGGTCTGCGGGGTCGAGCAGGCGGAACACCCAGCCGGCCTGGGTCGGCAAGGCCGCCGCGTAGTTGCCCTCGAGGGTCCGCACGTAGAGCAGGACCGTGCCGAGCTTGACCACGTCGGCGAGCTGGGGTTCGCCGTCGATCTCGACCTGCTGGCGATAGAGTCCGTTCTCGCGGGTCAAGCGCAGCTCGTCCTCGTAGCTCCGCCACAGGCGGCCCAGCGCCTCGTGAGGGCTCGTGCGCTCGGCGTCGAGGTCCGCGGCGAGCGCCTCGAGGTCTCGCAGGCGCTCGGCGCGCTTGAAGGGGATCGAGGCCTCGACGTGCCCGCGCAGGGCCGCGATCTGACCGCGGACCACCGGGGTCAGAGCGACCCCCGAAGCGCGCTTGCTCGTGATCGCGGCGACGGCGGCCTCGCGCTTGCGCGAGAGCTCCTCGCGCTCGACCTCGAGCGCGTGCAGCTGCCGCTCGAGGTCGGCGCGCTGCAGGGCTCGCGAGCGCAGCGCGTCCTTGAGCTCGGTCTTGCTGAGGTCGACCTCGGTCGCGAGGCGCTCCACGGCGCCGCGCTTCTCGACCAGCTCCTTGGCCAGGTTCTCGATCGGGTCGTCGCCGGCGAGGGAGGCCCCGGCCAGGGCACAGAGCAGCGTGGTTGCGACGAGGGCCCTCATTGCGCGGCCGCCGTGGTCCAGCCGTCGCTCCAGTCGGTGGTGCCGTCCATGGCGCCGACGTAGCTCACGGGCAGGAAGAACGCGTCCGCGGGGTCGATCCAGGTCCCGGTCAACGCGGGGCTCCCCGCCTGCGGGCGGAAGTCCGGGTCGGCCACGTCCTGGGCTCGGGTCAGCTGCGGGTCGACGAGCAGGTTCGCGTTGGCCTGCTGGGTGTTGAACACGGTGTCGGTCTGGGGGTCGCCCGCGTCGTCGCGGAAGTTGCCCAGCTGGTTGTCGAACAGGATCGTGTTCTCGAGGGTCAGCTCCCCGGAGAGCACGGTGTAGCTGCCCGGCGCGTCGGTGTAGGCGTTGTTGAAGGTCGCGGGGTCGTCGATGTCCAGCGCGTACTCGTTCATGCCCAGGACGATCGAGTTCAGGATGTTCGCGGCGGTCCCGCGCCGGAGCTGGAGCCCAATGTCCGAGAGCGCCCCGGCGTCGCTCGGGCCCACGATCGTCATGTTCGAGATCTTGGGGTGCGAGCGCGGGGTCGCGTCGTTGTTGGCCTCGAGGTTGTCGGCCTCGACCCCGTTGTCGGCGCCGCCCGCCCACTGCTGCAGGACGACGAACTGCGCGCGGCCCGTCCAGCCCGAGGTCCAGTCGAGGGAGTCGTCGAGGCAGCCGGTGATCAGGAGGTGCCGGACGTTGACCGCGCCGCCGAAGAACTCGACGCCGTCGTCGGCGTTCTTGTGCACCTGCACGAAGTCGACCACCGTCCCCGAGCCCACGCCCTGGAACGCGATCCCGTTGAGCTCGTCGTCGGAGGTGAACACGTGCCCGCCGAACTCGACGCGCACGTAGCGCAGGGTCCCGCTCGAGTCCGCGGGGTTGGTGCCCCCGTAGCGCCCCGAGCCGCCCTCCCCGAAGGGCAGCTCGCCGCCGGCCCCGATCGAGTTGACCGGCGCCTGGCCGTTGATGATCAGGCCGCCCCAGTCGCCAGCCGCGCGGCTCCCGACGGGCTGCGCGCTGGTGAACACGATCGGCTGGCTCGCGGTGCCGTCGGCCATGATCTTGGCGCCGCGGCGGATCACGAGCATGGAGGGCGGGGTCCCGCCGCGCCCGAGGATCGTGGTCCCGGGCTGGATCGTGAGCGTGGGCGAGACGCTGGCGTCGTCCTTGCCGAAGAACACGGGCGCGTCGAGGATCCAGGTGTAGGTCGACTCGAAGGTCACGCTCTCGTCGAAGGCGCCCGCGATCTTGCGCTGGGTGCCGGCCGCGTTCTGCAGGATCGTGCCCCCAGCCGGGTCGCTCTTGATCAGGGTGAAGGCGCCGCCGCCGCCGCCGCCGCCGGTCGAGGTGACCGGGGAGGTCCCCCCGCCGCCGGTGATCACGATCAAGTCTCCGTCGCTGCCCGAGTCGCGGCAACCGGCGACGCCGAGGGCGAGGCCGAGGAGCGACGCGGCGCCGAGGGCGCGGGTCAAGAAGCTGGGCTTCACGTGAGTCCTTCCCTGCCTGATCGATCAGGCGTTCGTGTCTGGCAGGGCTACCCCCTGCGTTGCCGCGCATGGGAGGCGATGAATGTGAAGCTCCGGTAGAGAACGTATGAAGCTCGCTTCAAGACGATTGACAGGGGATTGGCCAGAGCCAGATCCAGCGGACGCCGAGAGACTTACGCTTCGCAAAAGTGCACTGCAAACACCGAAGCCTTTCGAGATTCCCTGATCCTGGCCCGTCGCAGGCGTCCCATTCGGACGGATCGCCGCGTCCGCTGCGCCCCACCGGTCGCTGTCGTGAGCGCGGCCTCCGCCGCGCGAGCCGGAAAAGCGGGTATCCTGGCGCCGCCAACGGAGGGCGCCATGGGTTTGCTCAGCGACAAGACCGTCGTGATCTTCGGGATCGCCAACAAGCGCTCGATCGCCTGGGGGATCGCCCAGGTCGCGGC
>JAGQRJ010000769.1 GCA_020425635.1 Planctomycetota bacterium
AGGGCCGGTTCGCCGAGGCGCTGGCCCTCGCCGAGCGAGCGGCTGCGCAGAGCGCGCCCCCGCCGGCCCGGGTGCTGGCCGCGGTCGGGCTCTACCAGGGGCACCTCGAGCGCTACCAGGAGGCGCTCGAGTCCCTGAGCGCGGCGCTGGAGCTCGACCCCAACCGGGCCGACTGGCTCTCCACGCGCGCCAACACCTGGCGCATGCTCGGCGAGCCGGCCAAGGCGCTGGCCGACTGCGACCGCGCGCTGGCCCTCATGCCCGGGCTCCTCTCGGCCGCGGCCAACCGCGCCGAGGCGCTCATGGCGCTCGAGCGCTACCCCGAGGCGGCGGAGCTCTACACCCGGCTCCTGGCCGAGGACCCCACGGACGTGCGCTTCTACACCCGCCGCGCCGAGTGCTACAGGCGGCTCGAGCGCTTCTCCGAGCAGGTGCTCGACCTCGACCGCGCGCTGGAGCTCGAGCCCAGCGCCGCGCGCTACGAGGCGCGGGGCAAGACGAGGCTCCGCCTCGACGACACCCTCGGCGCGATCGAAGACTTCGAGCAGGCGCTGAAGCTGGGCCCCGGCGGCGCCGGGCTCTTCTCCAACCTGGGCTGCGCGCTGTTCCAGGCCGGGCGGCTCCCGGAGGCCGTGGGCTGCCTCGACGCCGCGATCGACCTCGACCCGGCCGCGCCGGAGTCCTACCTGTTTCGCGGGCTCTCGCACGCGGGGCTCGGGCACTACCCCGAGGCCCTCGCCGACTACGACAGCGCCCTCGCCCGAGACCTGGCCCCCCAGCAGCGAGCCAGGGTCGAAGCCCTCCGCTCCGCCGCGGCGGCGGCCGCCGCCTCCGAATAAAGAGCGAGGGCGGGGCCCCCCGGGTTTCCCCGGCAGACCCCGCCCCACCCCTTTGCGGGGGACCGCTGCGACCTACGGCCCCCCGCGCCACCTACGCCGCGTCGGCCTCCTCTCTCGGCTGGCCGTCTTCCTCGTCCTCCTCGGCTGCGCCGAAGTCCTCGCCGCCACCGTCGTCTCCGTCGGCTTCGTCGAAGTCCTCGCCGTCACCGCCTCCGCCGTCGTCCGCGACCTCGTCTCCGGTCTCCGGATCGACGTCCGTCACGTGGCGCCGGCGCCGGCGGTGGCGCTTGATCGCCGCGTTCTGGTCGATCACCTGCTGCAGGGCCAGGGCCAGGGCGCGCGACTCCTTGCCCTTGTCTGCGCCGCGCAGGCGAGCCATGAGCGAGACCACGATCCCGCTCAGGGCCTCCTGCCCGGCCTTCCGAGCCGCCAAGACCTCCGCGTAGGAGGGCTTGGTGGCGTCGGTCACCTGCAGCGCGCGCCGATAGCGGACGTTGACCTCGGCTACGCGCTCGACGAACGACTGCACGCCCAGGCGACGAATCTCCTGGGCGAGCCGACGCTCGGTCTGGGCGCGCAGCAGCAGGGTCTCCACCGCCACCTCGCGTTCGACGAAGGACATGCGGCGCATGTGCCGCACGCCGTGGGGAAACAGCCGCGAACGAGCGAACACGGCGGAGACCCCCGGGGGGGACTTGCCGCCGAACGCCTTGAGCGTTGCGGCGAGCACTCCGTCGAGCGCGCTCAGCGAACGGCTGAGCTCCGCGTCGAGCTCCGCGGCCTCGGGCGCGTGCTCGGGTTCCACTTTGCTTCCGCGGTAGTGGTCCTCGAGTTCACGCGTTGCCCGATCGGCTGCGATCGCTCGCTCGACCTCTGCGCGGAGATCGTCGATCCCGGCAGACTCGAGTACTTCCCGCACGTTCAACAGGCAGAACAGCCGTCGACCGGTCGGGAACTGGTACAGATTCAACATGGAATTCATGGAAAGGGTCATTGAGAAATCCTCAAACGTTAGCGGGCCCCGTGTGACGAGCACACGGGGCCAGCGGGTTAAAAACACGAACTGGAATGAACGCCGAGGGACGAGACCGCCCCGCCTCCCGGCACCCGGTTAGACGCAGCCCTTTCCGGAAAAGTTCCCGAGAGTCAAGAAAAACTAGCAACCTTGCGCGATCGCGACGACGCGCGTGCACGCCAAGGGTAGAGGGACCTCCCAGCGACGCCGCGAGCCCGCACTGCGCGCCGCCGCAGCCGGGCGAGCGCCGGCGAACACGTGCTCTCGCGGCGCGAGCAGTCGGTCGACCCCCTGCGCCGCGCGCTCGCCGCGCGCGAACCGGAGGTCGACCCGCTCGGTGAACGCTCGGAGGTCGTTCCCCGAGTCGGTCGACCTGCTCAGTGAACGACGCGAGGTCGTTCACAGAGTCGGTCGAGCAGGTCCATGAACGCCCTGAGGTCGTTCTCCGAGTCGGTCGACCCGCTTAGTGAACGAAGGGACGTCGTTCCCAGAGGGAATCAGCCCGCTGGTCCACTACCCCGTAGGGGCCGAGCTTGCCTCGGCCCGGACGTCGCGCCTACACATCGCCCCAACTCGCG
>JAGQRJ010000770.1 GCA_020425635.1 Planctomycetota bacterium
AGGTGCGCTCGAGGCGGTCGACCTCGGGCTCCTCGAGGAAGGTGCGCTCGAGGCGGTCGACCTCGGGCTCCTCGAGGAAGGTGCGCTCGAGGCGGTCGACCTCCTGGCCGTCCACGTCGACCAGGGTGCGCTCGAGCCGGTCGACCTCGTCGTCGTCGGGCTCGGGGGTCACGCGCTACTCCTGCCTGAAGGTCGGGCTGGGCTCGAGGAAGCTACATGTCCTTCTGCACCGCGGGGATCGGTCCGGCGGTGAGGAAGCGCTTGTAGAAGCTGTCCTCGCTCGGCGGGCCGATGGGGATCGCGGTCAGCACGCCGTTGGTGCTCGCGGCGACCGCCTGCGGGCTCCCGCCCGGCTGGCCCTGGGCCGCAGCCGAGGGCGTGAACTGCACGTTGGCCTCGCGGGCGCGGCGGTAGTAGTCGCGCACGATCCCGAGGAACTCGTCGGCGCTGCAGCTCTTGGGGTCGCTCTGGATCGGGAACACGGTCATGCCCGTGTGCGCGCGCACCGCGCTCATGCCCTCGTCGTTGCCGACGTCGCTGGTCACGACCACGAGCAGGTTGCCCATGCGGTCGAGGGGCAGGAGCTGGTGCTGGGTCGCGAGCTCCTCGGGGAGCAGGGCCACCGTCTCCAGGGGGATCTTGGTGTTCTTGGCGTTGATCCTGGGGATCCGCAGCTTGGCGAGCAGCGGGTAGATCAGGTCCTCCTCGTTGGGGAAGCCCGCCTTGAGCAGCGCCTTCCCCAGGACGCTCGCCCCTTTGCCCTGGCGATCCAGCTCGGCCTGGAGCAGCTCTTGAGTGATCGGCCCACCCGCCAGCAGCGAGCGACCGATCCGGAGCTTGTCAGGTGGGATGCGGGACATGAACTGGGGACCCTTCGTGAGAGCGGTAGAGGTTCATGGGATATCAGATCCCCCTGGCGCGGGCAAGCGGGGCAGGGCCGTAGACCTTCTCCGCAGCTACTCCCGCGGGCCGCCAGCGCAGTCTTTGACGAGGCTCCGCTGCGGGGGGCGCGTTTGCAGGGCTCGCGTGAGGCGCGGGAGGGGCCGGTGTCGAAGGGTGTGCAGGCCGCGTTGCAGGGCAATTCCCGCGCTGCTATAGTCGCGTCGCTTGCCTAAGTCACTATTGGGTAACGCTTACTGCGGGGAGAACGCGCGCATGGCCGGGCTGGATATCAAGCTCTCGAAGGTGGACGGCGAGGAGGCGACGGCCCTCGCGGAGATGACCGGCGCGATCGACGGCAACACCGTCTCGAACTTCCAGGAGAAGCTCGAGCAGATCAAGGCAGAGGGGCACCGGCGCCTGGTCCTCGACATGTCCAAGATCAAGTACGTCAACTCGACCGGCCTCGGCTCGCTGGTCAAGTACGCCGACTCGTTCAAGCAGTCGGGCGGCGGCATGGCCCTGATCAAGGTCCCGGCCAAGGTCAAGATCGTGATCGAGATGCTCGGGCTCAACGCGTTCTTCGACATTTGCCCCGACCTCGACGGCGCCCTCGCCGCGCTGAAGGGCGGCGGCGGCGGCGGCGCGGCGGCGCCCGCGGCCGACACCGGCAAGTCCTCGAGCGGCGTGCTCCCCCCCCGGACGACCTCGGGCCGGGCTCCGACCCAGGCCCCGCGGCAGGTCACGGTCGCCCCGCCGGCAGCGACCACGATCCAGACCAGCAGCGTGAGCACAGGCGGCGGCAGCTGGCCGCGCGCCGTCGACTGCCAGGGCTGTCACGTGCAGATCGAGCTGCCGGGCGCGGGGAACTGGAAATGCCCGCGGTGCTACACCTCGGTGGTCGCCAAGCCCGACGGGAGCCACCGCTTCGGCGCGGTCGACCGCCCGGTGCCGATCAACGTCTCGCTCACCGCGAGCGCGGACTGCGGCGAGGGCCTCGTGCACCTCGTGACCTCGGTCTGCACCCAGAGCTTCAACGGCCAGCAGAACAAGCTCCACGAGCTGCGGGTCGCGGTACACGAGGTCGCCACCGTCATGCAGCGCTTGATCTACCAGAACAACCCGCAGGGGATCTACCACGTGAGCATCGAGCGCGAAGCCGGCCGCGTGCAGATCCGCTTCAGCGACTCGGGGAACGCGGTCGACTCGAACCGCTCCACCCAGTTCTTCCCGCACGCGAGCTCGACCATGGCCGAGTTCGAGTGCCGCGCGCACCCCAGCGGCGGGAACACGATCCGGCTCGTGCAGCGGGCCTAAATCCAAGGAACCGAAGCTTGTTTCACGAGGATTCAGGGGTTACACCTGAGCGCTGCGCGTGAGGGGGGCCCATGATCACCACGAGCAAGAAGCAGCTTCGCCCCTGGACGGTCAACGAGTCCGCCGACCTCTACGCGGTCAACGGCTGGGGCAAGGACCTGTTCTCGATCTCCCCTGAGGGCACGGTGTGGGCGCACCCCAAGCCGGGCACGCGGATCTGCCTGCGTGAGCTGGTCAGCGACCTCGCGCGCCGTGGGATCGAGAGCCCGCTGCTCCTGCGCTTCCCCGACGTGCTCGCGGCGCGGATCCAGGCGATCAACGCGGCCTTCGCCCACGCGATCGAGGAGTGCGAGTACCAGGGGCAATACCGCGGGGTCTACCCGATCAAGGTCAACCAGGACCGCCGCGTCGTGCGCAAGATCGTCGAGGCCGGGCGCCCCTACCACTACGGGCTCGAGGCCGGGAGCAAGCCCGAGCTGCTCGCGGTCATGGCCATGCTCGAGGACCCCGAGGCCCTCGTGATCTGTAACGGCTACAAGGACGAGTTCTACGTCGAGACCGCGCTGCTCGCGTCACGCCTCGGACTGAACGTGATCCTGGTCGTCGAGAAGCCGGGCGAGCTCGAGCTGATCGCGCGGGTCGCCGAGCGAATCAAGATCCAGCCCACGATCGGGGTGCGGGTCAAGCTCTCCGCGCGGGGCGCGGGGCGCTGGGAGCAGTCGGGCGGCGACCGCTCGAAGTTCGGGCTCTCCGCGCGCGAGCTGCTCGACGCCGTGGAGTTCCTCCGCGAGCGCGACCTCCTCGATCGCTTTCAGCTGCTGCACTTTCACCTCGGGAGCCAGATCTCTTCGATCCGCAGCGTGAAGAACGCCCTCCGTGAGGCGGGTCGGTTCTACGTCGAGCTGGTCGGCCTCGGGGCCGGAATGCGCTACTGCGACGTGGGCGGCGGGCTCGCGATCGACTACGACGGCTCCCAGACGAACTTCCACTCCTCGGCCAACTACAGCCTGCAGGAATACGCCAACGACGTGGTCTTCGCCATGGGCGAGATCTGCGCCGAGGCGGAGATCCCGCCGCCGACCCTGGTCACCGAAGCCGGACGCGCGATCACCGCGCACCACGCCGTGCTCGCGGTGGACGTGCTCGGGGTCAACCAGCTCGCCACGCCCTCTCCGCGCTCGTGTCCGGAGGACGCAGCCCCCGTGGTCGTCAAGCTCTGGGAGTGCCTCGACGAGCTCACGACCAAGAACCTCATGGAGACCTACCACGACGGGCTGGACTTCAAGGAGGAGGCGCTGCAGCTGTTCAAGCTCGGCCACCTCTCCCTGGCCCAACGCGTGCACGCCGAGAACATCTTCTGGGCGCTCTGCGCGCGGATCCGCGACCTGGCGCGGGGCATGGACCCCATGCCCGACGACCTCAGCGGCCTCGAGCAGGCCATGGCCGACACCTACTTCTGCAACTTCTCGCTCTTCCAGTCGCTCCCCGACAGCTGGGCGGTGAAGCAGCTGTTCCCGGTCATGCCGCTGCAGCGCCTCGACGAGGAGCCGACCCGGCGGGCGGTGCTCGCGGACATCACCTGCGACTCCGACGGCGGGATCAAGCAGTTCGTCGACGTGCGCGACGTCAAGGACGTGCTCGAGGTGCACGAGCTGAACCCGGGCGAGCCCTACCACCTGGGGATCTTCCTCGTCGGCGCCTACCAGGAGATCCTCGGCGACCTGCACAACCTGTTCGGCGACACGAACGAGGTCCACGTGGAGGGCAGCCCCGACGGCGGCTACTCGATCAAGCACGTGATCCCCGGCGAGTCGGTCGAGGACGTGCTGCGCTACGTGGGCTACGAGCGCCACCGCCTGATCGCCTGGGTGCGCCGCGCCTGCGAGAAGGCCTGCAGCGAGGGGCGCATGTCGCTCGAAGAGTCGAAGAACCTGATCCGCAGCTACCAGCAGGGGCTCTCGGCCTACACCTACCTGGAGCAGGACGACGCGGGCTAACGGGCTCCTGGCGTTGCGCCCCGACCTCGCGGCTGCCACGCTTGGCTGAGGCCGAGGTGACGCCTGAGCTACCTGCAGCAGAGCGGGCCGAGCGAGCTGCCCTTTCGGGTCCTGGACCCGCTCGGACAGGGGGGCATGGGGGCCGTCTACCGCGCGGTGGACGTGCACGGGCGCACGGTGGCGCTCAAGCTGCTCCTGCGGGCGGGGAACCAGCGTCAGGTCCAGCGCCTGCTGCGTGAGGGCGCCCTCGCGGGGGCGCTGGAGCACCCGAACGTCGTGCAGCTGCTCGACGCCGGCGTCGCCGGCGGGCGCCCCTACCTCAGCTACGCGCTGGTCGAGGGTGCCCGGACCCTCGACCAGGCCTTCGCCGAGCTGGACCTGGAGGGGCGCGTGACCTTGCTGTGCGCCGTCGCGGCGGGGGTCGCCCACGCCCACGAGCGGGGGATCGTGCACCGCGACCTCAAGCCGGCCAACGTGCTCGTCGATCAGGCCGGCTGCCCGCGGGTCGCCGACTTCGGCATGAGCACCGCCGCCGAGGTCGAGCGCTTGACGCTCAGCGGGGCCATGGTCGGCACGCCGCAGTGGATGGCCCCCGAGCAGGTCGCGGGCGATCGCGCGCAGCAGGGGCCAGCCTCCGACGTGTGGGCGCTGGGGGTGTTGCTCTATCAGGCGCTCACCGACTGCATGCCCTTCGACGGACCCGACCTGACCACGGTCTCGATCGCGATCACCAGCTCGCGGGTGGTGCGCCCCCGCGCGCACGTGCCCGCCGTCTCGCCAGCCCTCGAGCGCGTGTGCCTGCGCGCGCTGAGTCGCGATCCCGCCCGTCGTTACCCGCACGCCGGCGCGTTTCGCGAGGCTCTGCTCGCCGCGCTCCAGGACCCTGGGCGCCAGCGCGCGGGCGTGAGCTGGCTGTGGGGCGCCGGCGCCGGCGCGCTCGCGCTCGGGGTCTGCGCCGCGGCCTGGGTCGTCCTGACGGGCGAGGGCCCCGCGTCGAGCTCGCCGGGCGCGCCGCCGGCGCAGGCCGCGGCGGAGAGCCCGCCGGGGTCGGGAGAGGCCGAGTTCGCGCGGGTCAAGGAGCTGCTCGAGCGCGATGCACGGGCGGCGCTGGAGGGCGCCGAGCGGCTGGCGACCGTCTACCCCCGGGATCCGCGCGGGTGGGTGGCCCACGGGGAGGCGCTCGTCGCGCTGGGGGCGCACGCGGAGGCGGAGCGCTCTTTTCGCAAGGCGCTGGAGCTCGGGCCGAGCGTGCCCGCGCGGGTGGGCTTGGCGAGCTGTCTGCTGTCCGGGGGAGACCGCGAGGGGGCCCTGGCGGCGGTGAATGCCGCCCTCGAGTTGGAGCCAGGCTCCACGTATGCCTTGGCCTTTCGCGCGCTCCTGCACTACACGCGCGGCCGCTATGGCGAGGCCCTCCGCGACGCCGACGCGGCGGTCGCGCTGCGGGAGGACTACGCCGACGCCTGGAACAACAAGGGGCTCGCCCACCTGGGGCTGAAGCAATTCTCCGAGGCAGAGCGAGCGCTGCGGCGGTCGCTGGAGTGCAAGCGCACGGTCTCGGCCCTGGGCAACCTCAGCGGGGTCTTGGAGCGGCTGGGACGGCCCGAGGAAGCCCTCGAGGTGCTCGAGGAGGCGCTCGCCCTGGACCCGCAGAACCGGCACTCCCACGACGTGCTCGGGGTGCACCACTACAAGGCGGGGCGCTTCGAGCAGGCGCTCGAGGCCTTCGACCGGGCGGTCAAGCTCGAGCCCGACCACGCCGAGTCGAGGCTGAGCCGCGCTCGCACCCTGCTCAAGCTGGGCCGGCGCGCCGAGGCGATTCGAGACCTCGAGCACCTCGTCGAGCACGCGCCCCACGACGACCCCGACCGGCAGGCCGCGCAGGAGCTCCTCGCCCAGCTCGGCGTGCCGAGCCGCTAGCCCGCACTCCTCACCACTCGCTCCGCTCGTGGATTCGAAGTGCGGCCAGCAGTGTTGCTTAAGACAGTGAGACCCGGCCTGCGGCCGGGTACACACTGTCGCTTGCGCCTC
>JAGQRJ010000771.1 GCA_020425635.1 Planctomycetota bacterium
TCGTCGCCGCCGACTGCGTTGGTCGCCGGCCACGTAAACCCATTACGCTCGGACCGGCTCCCGCCTTGTCGGACGACGACGAGTGCGGCGCGAGGCCATTACCTGAGTTTGCGGACAGAGCCTAGCCCGCTTCGGTCGCGGACGCCCCTACCAGCGGACCGCGGCGTTGAACAGCACGCCGAAGTCGGCGGTGGTCTCCGGATCGATCAGGTTCTCGAGCACGCCGACTTCGAAGATCCAGCCCTCTCGCGGCTCGAACTTGAACCCGCCGGCGATCAGGCTCACGTAATGTCCGAAGGCGAGGTCGGAGTCGAAGAAGGGCGAGCCAGGGTTGCGGTCGTTGAGGTCGCGGAACAGCTTGTGCTGCCGGCGGGACTCGATCCAGCCGTGGGCGACGAGGGAGATCCAGTCGGTGAGCTCCCACTCCAGGCCGAGGTGCAGTTGGCCGCGCACGCGATATTGGGTCAAGCCGTTGAGGTGCGCGTGGGCGTAATAGGTGACCGCGCCGCCCGCGTAGAGCACGAAGGGGGAGCGCGCGCCGAGGCGCTTGGAGAGGTCGAGGGTAAACGAGACGTCCACGCCGTCGGAGAGGTCGAACTTGCGCCGGCCGGTCGGGAGGCGGAGCAGCAGCCCGGCGGTGACGGCGGGGGCGTAGGCGCCGCCCTGGGTGAGCTGCACCCGGCCCTCGAGGGTCAGGTCGCTGAAGCCGTAGCCCGCGTGGTCGTAGGAGAAGGGGCCGTCGCCGACGACGAGTCCGCTGACGCGGTAGCGGTCTTCGGGGACCCGCGAGCGGTCGGCGCCCGGGAGGGAGAAGGCGTCATGGAAGCCGTCTATGAAGTCGTCCATGATTCCGCCGCCGCGCCACTGATACGGCAGGTTGATCCCGAGCTCGATCCGGTCGAAGAGTCCTACCCGCAGCGACGCGGTGACGGTGCGCACCTCTCCGTCGATCACGTAGCGCCCGTTGGCGAAGGCGTAGGTGTTCGACCACGAGCTGCGCAGCGCGAGGGCCAGGCCTGCGTGGGGGAGGATCTCGGGAGAGCGCGCCCAGGGGGCGAGGCGGTTGAGGTTCAGCAGGAAGGGGTCGGTGACTTCGAACAGGCCGAGCCCCCAGTTGGGCGGCAGCGGGTCTTCGTCGGGGCCGTGGAGCCACCCCGGCGCAGCCTCGTCGGTCGGGCCGGAGTCCGTCGTCGGGGCCGCAGACTCGGGGGCGGAGTCCTGAGCCCGCGCGGCGAGCAGGGGCGCGGTCAGCGCGATCAACAGCAGCGAAGCGCGGGTCACGACTTGTCCTGTTGCTTTCCGCCCCGACGCTTGCCGCCTGGGCGCTTTCCGCCTGGCTTCTCTCCTGGGGCCTTGGCCTCGGGGGCGTCCTCGGGCTCGGGGGTGTGCGGGAGCGGGGGGTCGGCGAGGGGGCGCAGGGCGCGCAGCTGGGGGACCGCGAGCAGCGCGCCCGAGAGGAGGGCGGTGCCGAGGCCGATCGTGGTCGAGGTCGAGAGCCCGAGGAGCTCGCCCCGGCCTGCGTCGTCGCGGAACTGCTCGAGCGCAGCGCGCGCGAGGCCGTAGCCCAGCCCGAAGCCGAGGAGCACCGTGCCCTCTCGCCGAGGCTGGCGAAACCACAGCCAGAGCAGGAACGCGCCGAGGGTCAGGCCGACCACCGAGGCCGGGAGCTGAATCGGGATCACCGCCAGCGACGGGCTGCCCTCGGAGATCAGCCCGCGCGCCAGGTGGTCCTCGTAGGCCGGGCTCCCGAGCGGAAAGCGGACGCCCCACGCCTCGCTGATCTGCCCGTAGTCGCAGCCGTAGAGGAAGCAGCCGATCCGGGTCAGCCCGAGGCCGATCGCCATGGTCGGGGCGGCGGCGTCGCCGAAGCGCCAGAAGGGGACCCCGTAGGCGCGCGAGGCCACGATCCCGGCGAGGGTCGCCGAGACGAAGGCGCCGTAGGCGGTGCGCCCAGAGTGCGTGAGCTGGAAGAGCTCGCTGAGCGGCCGCCCGTTGACGATCAGGTCATGCACGCGGCCGCCGACGAGCCCGACCGCGATCACGGTCAGGACCATCCACCAGGCGCGCTTCTCCTCGATCCGGCTTCGCCGGCTGAGGTAGACGGCGAGGTGCGCCCCGACCACGCAGGACAGGCCGAGCATGACGCCGTAGCTGAAGACCTGAGAGCCGTTGGGCAGGGTGAACAAGACCGGGTACATGGAGGAATGTTACCTGCAAAGCCGCGCCGCGCCGGGGAGGCCGCGGGGTCAGGCTCCCTTGCGGTGGACCAGCTCCCAGGCGGCCTCGAGGATCGGGCGCAGGTTGGGGAACGCGACCTCCGAGATCGCGTCGCGGCCGCGGATCCATTCGACGCCCACGATCCCCTCGGCCAGGGCAGGCTCGAAGTCCGGGGTCGGGTTGTCGCAGCGGAGGAGGAAGTAGTGGACGGTCTTGAAGATCGCCTTGCCCTCGGGGGTGCGGAAGGCGTAGCGGTTCGCCGCCAGCTGATCGACGACCTCGACCCGGTCGCTGATCCCCAGCTCCTCGCGGACCTCGCGCACCGCGGCCTGGGCGGGGGTCTCCCCGGCCTCGAGCTTGCCCTTGGGCAGCTCCAGGCGACCGTCCGGGCCCCAGCGTCCGCTGCGGCGCTGGCGGCGGCGCCGCCCGCTGCTCGTGCGGCGTTCGACCCCGCTCGGGGGGCTGGAATCCTCGCGGCGGCGGTCCTCGGAGCGGCGGTCGGGCTTCTCGCGCGGCTCGTCCTCGATCCCGAGGTCCTCGAGGAGCATGCGCCGGGTCTCCTTGCGCGGGCGGGTGCGGATCAGGGCGAACTCGACGTCGGGCTCACGCCCGCGCATGAGCACGCCTCCGGCGGAGATTTGCCGCGTGAACCCGGGGCGGAGCGAGAGCAGGTATTTGAGTGGGACGGCCTCGAGCGGGATCAGGCCCTCGGGCTGCGCCTGGAAGCCGATCCCCTGGCGGTTCGCGCGGGCGACCTCGACCACCAGCACGTGGTCGTCGTGGAAGAGCGGCTCCTCGAGCGTCAGGGGCCGCCCGGCTGGCAGGGCGCCCGAGGCCACGATCGCCTCTTGCTCGCGGGGGGTGAGCACCGCGAAGGCGAAGTCGTCGAGCTCGCTCGGGTCTCGGGTGATCCGAATCCCGGGGACGCTGTGTCCGGAGCGCGCGCGGATCTTGCCCTCCAGGAGCTCGAAGCGCCCGTTGCCCGACTCGGCGACGGCCGTGAGCACCTGGGCGACCGCGAGCTCGAAGGGCAGGCGTTGGCGCGCGTTGATCTCGCGGACCAGAGCGGCCAACTCGACCCAGCCCTCGGTCTCGAGCGTCAGCCCCACCGTGTCCGGGCGGTGACGGAGCAAGAACGCCAGCAGCTTGCTGACCTTGATCGCGTCGAACGCTCCCGGGTTGGAAGGGACAGACACCGAACCGCCTTACGTAAGGATTTATAGCAACTTCGAGACCGCCGAGCACGCGCAGTTCGCGACCGCCTCCCTGAACGGGGGCGCGCCGGATCCAGGGGGATTCGGGTTACTCTCTCCGCGTGAGCGAGGCTCCGCGGATCTTGATCGTGCGCCTCTCGGCGCTGGGCGACGTGGTGCACGTCTTGCCGTCGCTCAGCGTCCTGCGCCGTCATTGGCCCGACGCCCACATTGGCTGGGCGGTCGAGCGGGCCGCTGCGAGCCTGCTGGTGGACCACCCCCAGCTCGACCGGGTGCACGTCCTGGCGCGCAAGGAGTGGGTCCAGCAGCTCAAGCGCGGGGCCGGGATCGGGGTCGGGACGGCGGCGCGCAAGGCGATCGCAGCGATCCGCCGCGAGGGCTACACCCACGCGATCGACTTTCAGAGCAACCTGCGCTCGAGCCTGGTCACGCGGCTCTCCGGCGCGTCGGTTCGAGTTGGGCAGCCGCGCGCCTTCGCCAAGGAGTTCAGCCCCCTGTTCACGACCCTGCGCCCCGACCCGATCTCCCCCCAGGCGCACAAGATCCTGCGGAACCTGGAGTTGCTTCGGCCGCTCGGGGTCGAGCTGGACCCGATCCTGCCGGGCCTGTTGCCGCCGCGCGACCCCGTGATCGCCCAGGAGCTGCGGGAGTCGCCCGGGCCGCGGGTCGTGCTGCAGCCCGGGGTCTCCCAGTTCGGTGCGATCAAGGCCTATCCAGCCGCCCACTTCGTCCAGGTCGCGCGGGGCCTGCTCGCGCGGGGGGTCCAGCTGTGGGTCGCCTACGGTCCCGGGGAGCGCGCGCTCGCCGACTTCGTGGTCGAGCGCGCCCCGGGGGCGCGGCTCGCTCCGCCCACCCGGAGCGTGCTCGAGTTCGTGGCCGTGCTCGAGGCGGCCGATCTGTTCGTCGGCGTCGACTCGGGTCCGCTGCACCTGGCCGCCTGCGTTGGAACGCCGGTTCTGGGGCTCTACGGGCCCAAGTCGGTCTCGCTCTACGGGCCGTTTTGGGATCCCCACCAGGCGGTCCGAGCCGACTACCCCTGCAGCCCCTGCACCTTCCGGCGCTGCCCCCTGCCCGAGGTCCGCCCCGAGGTCACCCCCACGGGGACCTGGCGAATCTCTCCCTGCATGGACACTCTAGATCCGCAGCAAGTCCTGGCCGCCGCCGACCTGCTGCTCGAGGGCGGTTCGTCCACTACAATCGCGGAGTCATCCGAGGGGGTCTCATGACTGAGGAGAATGCACACGAGGGGGCTGTGTTCGAGCCGCTCAACCCCACGTCCACGCGCACCGAGTCCGCCGCGCCCGAAACGTCCACCCCGCTGGTCATGGACGACGACGACCACGAGCGACCCCCTGAGGGGGGGGGCCCGCCTTACGCCGAGCTCCTGGGCGAGGTCAAGGCGCTGCGCTCGCGCAACCAGCTCCTGCGCGCCGAGCGCACCTCGATGGCCGGGCGGAAGTACGCGCTCGAGGTCGTGATCGAGTCGCTGCGCGAGAAGCTCGAGAACCTGACCGACCTCTGCGCGGAGCTCGACGCCCCGGGCGAGCTCGGCGACGCGCTCAACGAGATCCGGCAGACCCTGGGCGACGCGCGCCGAATCGCCGAGAGCAAGAACGTGCTCGAGGGCGAGCTCGAGGAGGAGCGGGCCGCGCGCCTCCACGAGCGCCAGGCGCTCGAGATCCGGGTCAGCGAGCTGCAGGAGGAGTCGATCGGCTACCGCTCCGAGCGCGACTCGCTGCGCGAGCGCCTCGGCGTGTCCGACCACAAGCTGCGCGAGATCCGCTCCCAGCTGCGCGAGCTGCAGAGCGTCAAGGACCGCGCGGCGACCAGCCTCGAGGAGGCCGTGGAGGCCGAGGCCAAGCTGCAGCAGGTCGAGATCGAGCTCAACGCCGTGCGCGCCACCCAGGAAGCCCGCGACCGCGAGCTCGTCGACCTGCGCACCGAGCGCGTCGAGCTCAAGGACCAGCTGGTGGCGGCGCAGGCCGCCGCCGCCGCCGCCGAGACCCGCGTCGCCTCGATCGAGGCCGAGCGCGAGGGCATTCGCGCCGAGCTGATCACCGTGCAGGAGAAGCTCGGCTCCCAGACCGCGGACAGCGGGCGCCTGGCCGACCTCGAGGCCGAGCTCGCCACCGCGATCTCGGAGAAGGAGGCCTCCGAGGAGGCCTACCGCCAGCTCTACGAGAACGCCGAGGCCTGGGAGGCCCGCGCCAACGAGCTCGAGGAGGCGCTGACCGCGACCCAGGGCCTGCTCAACGAGCGCGAGCAGGAGCTCCAGACTCGGCTCGAGGAGCTCAAGGAGTCGCAGTCCGAGGCGCTGGAGTCGCGCTCGGAGGCCGAGCAGCTGCGCGCGGCCAAGGAAGCCCAGGAGCGCGAGCTCGAAGAGACTCGCCGCCAGACCGGGCGCCTGAAGCAAGACGCCCTCGAGACCGACGAGCTGCGCGACAAGCTCAAGCGGCGTGACAGCCAGCTCGAGGAGGTCAACGAGACGATCCTCGAGCTGCGCCCCCTGCTCGACGACCTCGACAAGGAGAACCGACGCCTGTCGCGGATCCTCGGCGACGCGCGCTCCCGCGGTCGCGTCGACGTCGACGAGCTGCTCAAGCGCGAGAAGCTCCTGCGCAAGCTCGACCGGCTGGCCTCTCAGCGCCTGAATTAGGGGCCTCTTCGAGGCCCCTAATTCTGTGTTTTTAGGGGGGCTCGTCCCGAGCCCCCCTCGCCCTCGCAGCGAAGCTGCGAGGGCTCACCCCCAAGGGGCCGCGGGCGCGGGTTTACCGGGCACCGCGAGGCGTCGGTGTCGGAGTCGGTGTCGGTGTCGGAGACGGTGTCGGGGCTGGAGTCGAGGTCGCTATTGCTCTCGGGTATGCCGTAA